>CAZBPB010000208.1:0-7123 GCA_964493565.1 uncultured Pleurocapsa sp.
TCAAAATAAGCGCGATAATCCGCAGCATACGCCCCAACATCTCGCCCGATCAGTGGCACTCGCCTGGTGCGAATCACATGATCTGGCGTCAGCGGGCCTTGCAGGGCGATCTGCTTCAAATCAGCGCGGCGGGCAAAACTAAGTGGCTGTTCGTCTGCATGCGAGGCTGCAATCACTGGAAAACCGGCTGCATCCGAAAGTTCACGCCGGAAATCTGCCAATGCCAGCCGCTGCGGTTCTGAAGGCGGCGCTACCTGTGGATACTCTACGTTCAGCGCATGGTGCTGCTCAAGGTACTGTTCGGCCTCATCCACCAGCGCGATCATACGTTCATAGGATTCTTGTGCCGTCTCGCCAAAAGTGAAAATACCGTGCTTGAGCAAGATCATGCCCTGCGTCCCCTTGCGGGACTGTTTTGCTAATTCCTCGGCGCACAGCCGCGCCAGCCTAAAACCGGGCATCACATAAGGGATGATCACCATTCGGTCGCCAAAAATTTCCTCAATTCGCCCCCGTCCACCCGGCGTATTAGTGATGGCAATAATCGCATCAGCATGGGTGTGATCAACGTATTTATGCGGGATCAGCGCGTGCAAGATGGCTTCGACCGATGGTGAAGGTGCGCTCGCATCAATCATGGAAATCCGCAGTTCGTTCGCCATCTGAATATCAGATAATTCGGGCAGCGTCGCCAGATCAAGCAAAACATCCATTTTGCACGGTGAGAAGCCCTGCGGCTGGATGGTTTCCAGGTCCCAGCCGCTCCCCTTAACGTACAAAATATGCTGTTCATGCCCGAATAAATCCGCCTGCGTCATCTTGACCGAGGTGTTGCCGCCGCCGTGCATTACCAGAGACTTATCTCGCCCCAGCAAGCGCGAGGTATATACCCGCTGGTTCAAATCTCCAAAGTACTCAGATGCTTCAGTATCATTCCATAACGATTGCATCACTCAATTCCATTCGTTTAACAAAGAATACTATGTGAGCAAGGCACAGTTTTGTCCGTAAGTGTCGGTAGCCAAACGGACTTACGGTATCAGCTACGCTATCGCCCGTGGGTCTGCCACGATCTGAATGTGCTTTTTCGTCTGTTCCGTCATCCATCCGTCGCCACCTGTGTGGTCATAATTACTTCCAGCGCGTAGGACAGCAGTTCAGCCGCATTTTCAATCTAATCGCAGGCAGTACCTCAGTTGTGTTCGCCTAGTATACCGCCGCTTCACGGCGACTCATCAATTCAGCAGCACCGGTCACAGACACTGCCCGTTACGCAAAACACTGTTTGAGTCTCGCCCCGACTTGTCATCTCAATATCCTCAGACTTTTAAGTATCCGTTTTCAACGCATCAATTTGTGCAAATTACCCTGATTTGCCGGTTTCAGAACTACCTCCTTAAGCCTAACGTTCGCTCAAACTTCGGGGAATAACGCAAATCAGGTTGATTGCCTTAAATCATTTATTGACAAAGCGATTTGCACAAGTTACGATTTATTTGTGGGAGCGCTCCCAGAAATTATCAAGTGTTGAAGAAAGTGTTGCGGATTTTTAGAGAATTTTTTGCTGAAGAACCTGCCAAAAGTCTCCCTTTTGCCGGTGATCCCACAGCGCCCGCGCTACCTTTCAAAACACTGTACATGCTGCGGTTTAAGACCCTCCCGCATGATTACCTATGAAGGTGATCGGTGTTTATCAAAACACTCCGCATGGTTTGGATCTGAGAGGAAGGAGCAGCGTATTCAAGACTTTGATGGTATGGATCACCGAGCACAACCTAACGAAACAAACCTTTAGGGAGGCATATTTACAATGAAATCCAAAGCTCTACTTTTCGTAGTCGTCGCCATGTTCGCCGTGCTGGCATTCCCGGCACTCGCGCAAGATGGCCCCACTGAAATTACATGGTTCGTCGGTCTTGGCACCGGCACTCAGCCCGAACAGCTTGAAGTGCAGCAGCAGGTTGTGGATGCCTTCAATGCATCGCAGTCCGATATTCACGTCAACTTAAATGTCGCGCCATCCTTCGAAACCGCGTGGGATACCTTCGCGACACTCGTCGCCGCTGGCACTCCGCCGGACATCGTTGGCCCCATCGGCGTTGGTGGTTCACATCGCGCAGAATGGCTGGACATCGGCCCGTACATTGAAGAACTGGGCATTGACCTGAGCGTGTTCGATCCTTCACTGGTCGCGCTGTACGAAACCGCCAATCAGGGCTACAGCGGTCTGCCGCTGCTGGTCTATCCTTCAATTACCTACTACAACCGCAGCCTGTTCGACGAAGCGGGTCTGAACTATCCCCCGGCAGAATTTGGCGCCCCCTACGTTTGGGCGGATGGCACCGAAGCCCCATGGGATTACAACACTATGCTTGAAGTCGCCAAGATTCTGACGGTTGACGGCAACGGCAACGACGCCACCAGCCCCGACTTCGATCCTAGCAACATCGTTCAGTACGGCCTCAATTTCCAGTGGGCACGTATCCGTTTAATGCTGACCGACATTCAGCCGGAAAGCACCTACTACGATGCGGAAACCAACACGGTATCCATGCCCGATAGCTGGCGTGAAGGCGCTCACTGGCTGCAGGACGCAATTTGGACGCACCACGTAATGCCGAACCGCGCCGCCGCCGTTAGCGAAGCGCTGGGCGCAGGCAGCGATAACGTATTCCAGACCGGCAAGATCGGTATGGCGGTTGTGCCCCTGTGGTACACCTGCTGCATCGGCAACTCGGTTGGCAATTTCGAATGGGATATTGCCCCGGTTCCGGCATCGCTCGATGGTGAACAGCACGTTGCAGCCGACGCGGACACCTTCCGTATTCCTGCTTCGACCCAGAACCCTGACGCCGCCGCCCAGTTCCTGTATTACCTGGCAACCGTTGGCGTTGAGCAGTTGGCGCCCACCTACGGTGGTATGCCCGCGCTGCCCGAATTTGCTGACTCTTACTTTGCCTCTAAGGACGAAGCCTATCCGTGGGGTATCAACTGGCAGGTCGTGATTGACAGCCTTGCTCACACCAACTCTGGCCCCGAACACCATGAATCGTGGCTGCCAAACTGGTCGCAGGTGTATGACCGCGAATTCGCCTTCCAGAGCGAACTCGAAGGTGACGCCGGCGGTGAGCTGGACGTTGATGCAGCGTTGGATTCATGGGTGGCTGATGCTCAGGCCATCGTTGAGCAGCCCGCAAGCTAAATTTCATGCAGTAAAGAGAGGCGCGCTTCGGTGCGCCTCTTTTCTCAAAATTGCCCTTTTGCAATGTCTTATAATCTTAAGTAAAAATAAATTGCCTTTGGAAAATTAGCTTTCTGTAAGCTGAGTCCGACAGGAGAAGTTTATGGCTACCATTGATCAGTCCCATGCGGGGGCACTTCCTTCAGAAACTTCGCATGTCGGGGCAACGCAGAAACATGCTTCATTACAACGCCAACAGCGGCTGTGGGGTTGGATTTTCCTTTCCCCATGGCTCATTGGCTTTGTATTATTCACGGCTGCCCCGATCATCGCTTCGTTTATCTTTACATTCACCCATTTCAACCTTGGGGATGGTTCCATCACCTTTGTCGGGCTGGACAACTGGAGAATGCTGGTAAGCGACCCGCTTACGCTTACGTCGCTGGGCGTCACCTTTAAGTTCGCTTTAGTGGCGATCCCCTTCTGGCTGATCGTTCCCATCCTGATTGCCTCGCTGCTCAATTCAAAATCGGTAAAAGGCAAGCCTCTTCTGAGGACACTGTTTTATCTGCCGTATATCGTTCCGGCGGTGTCTGCCATCTTCATCTGGCAAAGTGTTTTGAACACTCAGGCCGGTTGGATCAACCGTATTCTGCGGCTTTTGGGGGTGCAGGATCCACCCGCCTGGCTGCAAAATGAAAGCTGGATCCTGATCGCATTCATGATCATCGGTCTCTGGGGCATTGGTAATGCGATGCTCACCACAATGGCAACTATGCAGGGCGTGCCGACTGAGCTTTATGAAGCTGCCGAGGTAGATGGCGCTGGTCCGCTTACCCGCTGGCGCAAGATAACATTGCCAATGATCTCCCCTGTAATTTTCTACAATCTGGTGCTGCTCTCCATCGGCGTTATGAATTACTTCGTGGTTCCCTATATCGTTTCACGTGGTACCGGTCAACCCGGACAATCCGCGTATTTCTTCAATATGCATCTTTATAAAACAGCCTTCGCCTACGGCAACATGGGATACGGTGCAACACTCGCCTGGGTTATTTTCGGGATCTGCCTGTTGATTACCATTGTTCTGTTCGCAACCTCCCGCCGTTGGGTGTACTACTCGAGTGGAGATTAGCCATGGCCGCTGCCGCAAAAGAATCAAAAGCTGTTAACACAGCTCCTTTTTACAGCCACCAGCTGCGTAAGTTTGGCATCATCTCCATCCTGACTCTGTTTGCGTTCACGCTGGTTTTCCTGTTTTTGCTGCCCTTCGCTAATATGTCACTGATCTCGGTCAAAACCACCGACCAGATTACCGAAGGCGCAACCGGAGTAATCTGGCCGATGGAACCCATCACCTATACTTATGACGGCGACGGCGACGGCGATCAGGACACTTACGACCTATACGAAGTGCCGCTGCCTGATGGCACAACCCAGCAAATGGCGCTGGTGCGTCCCGGTCGTCAGGAAAGCCAGTTCATCAATCCGAATAATCCTGAGGCCGGATTGATCGCCTGGCAAGGTAACTGGCGCGGGTTGAACAGGGTTACTGAGCTGCATCCTCATTTTGAAAATTTCCAGACCGCGTGGGAAATGCTTGATTTTCCCAAAGTGTTCCGCAATACGTTAATCATTGCGCTGACCGGCATGATCGGCACGCTGCTTTCAAGCATCTGCGTAGCTTATGCTTTCGCCCGTTTCCCGATACCCGGCAAGAATATCTGGTTTATTATCCTGATCGGCACCATCATTCTGCCCTCCCAGGTCACGCTCATCCCGACTTATGCCTTCTTCGCTAAGATTGGCTGGACAGGCACATGGCTGCCGCTGATCGTCCCCCATTTCTTCGCCAACGCCTTTAACGTCTTCCTGCTGCGACAGTTCTTCATGACCCTCCCGCGTGAACTGGACGAAGCGGCCATGATTGACGGCGCCGGCCCCTTCAAAGTGCTGACCAGCGTGATCATTCCGCAATCCTGGGCAGCCATCATTGCGGTTGCCATGTTCCATATCATCTTTGCCTGGAACGACTATTTCAATCCGTTGATTTACCTGCTCGGCCAGCCCGACCTCCTGCCGATTTCGGTTGCCGTTCAGCAGTTCAACTTCCAATATGGCCCACGTCCAGAGCTGGTGCAGGCGACCTCGCTCATGGCGATGGTGCTGCCACTGCTGCTCTTCTTATTTGCTCAAAAGTTCTTCATGCGTGGCGTGGTCATCACAGGTGTTGAGAAGTAGCCAAAACCACCCGTTTTCAAGATGCAACAAGACAGGGACACCCGAAAAAGTGTCCCTGTCTGCAAAATAATCACATCATTTCAAGCATGCCAGCCAGATTATCAGAGAACGACCTGTACAAGACGATAAGAGACATTCCATGAAAAAAGCCCTCTGTCTATTTGTAATTTTCTGTCTTAGCGCAAGCGTAATTTTCGCTCAAGATGATGTATTGACGGTAGATGCCAGTCAATCGTTGGGAACCATCAACCCCTTTATTTATGGCTCTAACCTCGGTCAGAATGCCATTATTCCACTTTCGATGATGGAAACGGCGGCGGCGGCGGGTATCAACTTTGCCCGTCTTGGCGGTGGAGATAGTGACCGCTATGATGTGCGCGAGTCGATCATTGATGTGTTCATCTTTCAGGCGCGAGCACTTGGCGCGGAACCACTGATGACGGTGCGTTTAGCAGGGGGATCGCCCGAAGATGCTGCCGAAGTCGTGCGCTATGCAAATGTTGAGGGTGGGCATAACATTCGCTACTGGAGCATCGGCAACGAACCCAATATCTACGAAAGCGCTATCGGCGATGACTACACCACCGAACGCTATAACCGCGAGTGGCGGGCAATAGCCGAAGCTATGCTCGAAGTTGATCCCGATATCATTCTGGTCGGACCTGATATCACCCAGTACGTTCCCCTCAGCGTTAACGGTGACGATATCGTCTATTCCGAAGGTGAAGATGGCGGTCACCCGCGTGACAGTGAAGGCAGCGATTGGCTAAAAGAATTTCTGATCGCCAATGGCGATCTTGTAGATATTATCTCTTTCCATCGCTATCCCTACCCCGGTCTTGGCGATACCCATGATGCGATTGCCACAATTGATGATCTGCGCGTGAACAGCAGCGAATGGGACACAATCATCCCCAATTGGCGCCAGATCATCTTTGATACAACCGGTCGCGAATATCCAATTGCTGTAACCGAAGTGAACTCCAATTCCAGCTTAAGCTGCGGTGGTGAGGCCAGCCTGGACTCTTTCTATAACGCGCTCTGGTTCGCCGATGTGCTTGGTCGCATGATTGATAATCAGGTAGATATTGCAGCCTCATGGGATATGCAGGGTGTTGGTTCGCGCTGCTACGGGCTAATTACCAGCAACAGTGTCCGCCCGATTTATTACACGTACCTGATGTACACCCATTTTGGCAGTGAACTGGTCGGCGCAAACTCACCCGATCCAGATGTGTCTGTTTATGCGGCGCTGCGCGATGATGGCGCGCTCACCATCATCGTGATCAATCTTGGCCCTAACGAAGCTGTTAAAACGCTCGATTTTGGCAGCTTTGAGGCGGGTGGCAATGCTGAAGTCTGGCTGTTTGATGCGTCACATAACGCTGAACAACAAGAGTCCATCTCGCTGAGCAGCGGCGCGCAAATTACTGTCCCTGCTCAATCTATGACGCTTTATGTCATTCCAGTAGCATAAGGCAGGTGAATAGGGAGATCGGAAACAGTTTACGCCGCAAGTTTAGTGACAATCTAAGTATCCCTTCTCGTTGAGAGAAGGTTAAGGGGTGGGAAGAAATTATGGAACAGCCTTTCGTTCTCGGTGTGAACTACTGGCCTCGTAAGAAAGCCATGTACTGGTGGCAGAACTTTGATGAAGCAGAGGTCGAAGAAGATTTTGCCCTGATCGCCGACCTGGGCATG
>CAZBPB010000209.1:0-550 GCA_964493565.1 uncultured Pleurocapsa sp.
CTTGATCAAATTCGACTCTACCGTCAATTGGCGGCATGATTTTGGCATTCGGCTTATCCACGATTTCTACCGGCGCGTCCAAAAGCCCAAAAATACGCTCGCCGCCAGCAATCGCGCTCTGGATATTCGTCCACAGCACGGCAATTTGCTGGATAGGCTGATTCAGACGCTGAACATACTGCAAGAATACGAATACTGTGCCTAAAGTAATAGCTGTGCTTGCCAGCGAAACGGTGATCGGGCCGATGTTGAAACTATCTACCGCGAGCAAATTGGGCTGATTCGTCAGCACCGCATAGCCACCGACAAAAACCACAATTGCCAGCGCGACAAAACCCAGCGCTTCCAGCGTCGGGTTCAAGGCGCTGGTAAAGGTTGCCGCGCGAACATTAGCATCGCGGTTAGCGGCGTTGGTCTGGCGAAAGCTCTCGATCGTTTCGTCTTCACGGTTGAAAGCCTGAACCTCACGCATACCTGAAATCGACTCCTGCAGGTTAGCGTTAACATTACCCATCTGCTGGCGGCTCTTGCGTAATGCCTTGCGTGCCTG
>CAZBPB010000209.1:560-7037 GCA_964493565.1 uncultured Pleurocapsa sp.
ACGAGAAATACAGGGTCGCGATCAGCATGATTGGCGTGACAAGCAGGCTCACCAGTGCATACGCGAAGTTAATTTCAAACATCTTGATGGCAACCCAGACCATCAGCAAGATACCGCTGAATACGTTTACCAGCGCAAAACCGATGGCTTGCTGAATCGTATCTGTATCACTGGTCAGGCGACTCATCAAGTTGCCGGACTCATTTTCATTGTAGTAACCGATGGTCTGGCTTTGCAGCTTTTTGAAGAGATCCTGGCGCAGCTTTAAAAGAACCTTTTGCCCGGTATAAGACATGGTGAAGAAACCAAGCCCGGTCAGCGCAGCGCCAGCAATGAACAAGCCGATCAGCCTGAGTACAAGCCCGCCGAGGCCAGCAATTTTGTCAGCGTCGGACATATCCGGCGTGATGGTTGCATACCAGCAATCTGCTGGATTCTGCGGGAACAAGTAGCAATCTACCGCTTGTCCAATGTATTCCGGCGCGGTTACTTGCGTCCAGGTACCGGCAACGATGAGTACCAGCGTTAACACCAGCCCGTACCAGTATTTGCTAAAGTATTTGCCGAAACGCAGCATCGTACTGCCAAAATTGCTGGCCTTGCTGGTTTCACCTTCCATTAGACGGCGACCGCCGTCCAGTCCACCCATCATAGTGGTTTATTCCCTTCCCTCTTAAGCCTGAGGCTGTAACTCGTTCAGCTCTGCTTCAACATCCATAACTTCGGCGTCGCCCACGAGCTGTGAGTTGTAAATTTCTGCGTAGATCGGGCTGTTTTCCATGAGTTCGGCATGTTTACCTGATGCCACAACCTTGCCCTTATCCAGCACCAGGATTTGATCGGCGTTGAGCACTGTAGTGATGCGCTGAGCAATCACGAAACTGGTACGTCCCTGCATCAGCTTATCCAGCGCATTCTGAATTTTCGATTCAGTGAGCAGGTCAACGCTGCTAGTGGAGTCATCTAGAATCAGCAAATGCGGATCGAGCAGCAAGGCACGCGCAATGGCGATGCGCTGTTTTTGACCGCCTGAAAGAGTAGCCCCGCGCTCACCTACAGGCGTATCGTATCCTTGCGGAAAGGTGACGATGAAATCATGCGCGGCTGCGGCTCTGGCAGCTTCGATGACTTCTTCATCTGTGGCTTCAGGGCGACCAAAGGCAATATTGTCGCGAATAGATCCGCTGAACAGATTGGTCTCCTGCAGCACAATACCGATCTGCGAACGCAGGCTATCCAGCGTCACATCACGCACATCATGGTCATCAATCAAAACCCCGCCGGCAGTCGCGTCATAGAAACGTGGGAGCAGATTTATGATGGTAGTTTTACCGCTGCCAGTGCCGCCCAACAGCGCAACAGTTTGCCCCGGCTGTGCTACGAATGACACCTCCGAAAGCACCGGCTCGCCCGAGCTGAAGTAGCGGAAAGTCACATCTTTAAATTCCACTTTACCGACAATCGGCGGCAGCTCTATGGCATCCGGCTTGCTGGATACCTCGCTTCTGGCATCGAGGATTTCGAAGACGCGGGATGCAGAAGCGCCAGCCTGTGCCATGAGCGAAATGATGAAACCAAGCTGTCCTAATGGGAAAAACAGGTAAATCAGATACAGGCTGAATTTCTGGTATTCCCCTAAGTCCAGCGTGCCATTGATGATTTGCTGACCACCGAAATAGAGGATGGCCGCCTGCCCGATTTGAGCCAGCAGGAAGATCACGGGAAAGAGAAAAGTGAAGGTACGCGCAACCTTGATCTGCTGCTGATAAAGGCTAAAGGAAGCCCGATCAAAGCGTTCCTGCTCATGTTTTTCGCGGGTGAACGCTTTGACCACCCGGATCCCCGCCAGATTTTCCTGCAAAATTGTGTTCAACCGCGAAAGCCGAATCTGTATTTCGATAAACAGCGGCTGGCTAACCTTGCCGAAGATCATGAACAACACAAGCGCAATCGGCAGGATAGGCAGCACCACCAGCGTAAGCTGCCAGTTGGTCAAAAACAGGATGATCAGCGTGGCTACCAGTAAGATCAGGGCTTGCACCGCTAATACCAAACCTTGCGCCAGAAACAGACGTACTTTTTCAACGTCATCGGTAGCGCGGATCATCAACTGACCGGTTTGATTACGATCGTAGTAGCTAAAGGAGAGGCGCTGTAACCGGGTGAATATTTCGTTGCGAAAATCAAAAGCAATCCCCTGAGACATTTTCTCTGAGTAAAACGCCTGCACGAACGAGAAGACACCACGCACCGCCGCGAAAATAACGATGATCAACGCGGCATTGATCAGCAACGTCAGCGAGGTTTGCTGGAACTCTTGAAGCTGTTCCATGCTGTACCCTGCCTGCCGCGCTGCAGCTTCCTTCACAAGGTCAGGCGCAGGAACGCCAAACACCTGCATGTCAAGGATGCTGTTAGCTATCGCGCCCTGAGTGATGGCATCAATCATTGCCTGCGTTAGCTGGGGCACCGCTAGCTGCGCAAGCGCGGCTACAATCAGTGCAGCGTAGGCAATAATCATGTATTTGCGCTGATGCCCCAAATATCGAACCGCGCGTCCTAATCCATTTGGGCGTGCGCCGGAGGGCTGAGATTGCCCTTTTTTGTTTCCCCACTGTTGTGTCGCTTGAGCTTGCAATTTCACTCCCCTTTAACGACCTTTGGCTCACACGAGTTCATACGTATCTCCGGCATGCGGTGTACATGTGCCAGCGTATTCGTCTCGTGTTTGCGTGTAACTTAAGACTGATTGACTGATTTGAGCGGATCAGTGAATACTACGAGTGTTCTTTCGCCGCCTCATAAATTTGATCCTGAACGCTGCACAGGATGTTCTGCCCCTCGGGTAGATTCAATACCACTTCACGAAGAATTACCGCTAACTGAATGAGCTTTTCTTCATCAAGCGCCTTCAAGCTTTCGTAAAGCGGATCATCATTGATCATTCCGGTGTAATTAGGCAGCAATGAAGCCCCTTTCTCCGTCAATGACAGCGGGGTACGCCGCCGATCCTGCGGATCCTTATTACGCTCCAAAAGACCCTTTCGTTCCAGATCATCCACAATTGGCACTAGCGTAGATGGATCAAGCACCAATAATTTACTCAATTCGCTGATGGTCTGGCTCTGGCGATTCAAAATACGCAGCATGCCAAATTGAACCGGGCTGATGGTTTTATCGCGAAAATACTCTTCGGCAGAACGCGCGTGGGTTTTCATCATACGCATCATCAGCGACCGAATTTCTGTAGCAAGTTGTTGAAATTCCTGAGAGTCCATTGGTAACCAAATGATTTGATGTAAAATGATTTGTGATCAATACATTATGCCCATTATGTTATAATGTCAAGTATCACATTTCGGAATTTCACACTCTTTATGCAATTGCGCATGACACTTGTGAATGAACGGAGCAGTCATCAATGGCAGACACCTCGCTTGTAAATCAACTGCTTAGCGACCTTAAAGGGGAAGATAAACACAAAGCGCGCTATGCCGCATTTCGATTGTCTCAACTTGAAGATGACCGGGTTTTGAGCGGGCTGATAGATGCGCTGCATCACAAGGATGGCGAAGTTCGAACAATCGTCGCTCAAACGCTGGGAACTAAGGGGGATGCCGCTATTCCTGCCTTGATCGAGGCGCTGGGGGATCGCAGTCGCAACGTTCGCCGCGCCGCCGCTCGCTCGCTGGGTGCCATCGGAGGCGCAGATGTTTTAGCGGGACTGGTCGGCGTGCTGCTAGGAGACGAAAACAGTTTTGTGCGCTGGGAAGCGGCTAAGGCTTTAGGCTCGCTTGCAAATGCACAGGCCGTCCCGGAACTGCTGGAAGCACTTTCGGCGGATAGCAATAGTTACGTTCGCTATGCTGCCGCCGAAGCATTGGGCGCAATCGGCGAAGTTTCGGCGATTGACGGACTGGAAGACGCGCTCGCAAATGACAGCAATGATTTTGTACGTTATGCGGCGGCAACGGCACTTGGTCAGATTGGTGACGCAACTTCCGCGCCGACGCTGATAAAGGCATTAAATAACCCCAACAGCCATGTCTGGCATGCGGCGGCAGAGGCCTTATGGTCTATGGAAGAACGAGCCATGCCTTCACTCCTTGAGGCGATCATTGATGAATCGGAAGTTGTGCGGCGAGCAGCGTTAAAAGGCATTCTGTGGCTGAGTGTTGAATATGACGAAGAAGAATCCCGCGAACGCGCTGATGATGAGTGGATAACCATGTGGGGTTGGTGGAACTGAGGAAATTCGTTATGCTCCTCATACAGACAGTCTAGAATCTAGGAGAAGAAACTATGCCCGTTCGCAGCGCAGAAGCTACCTGGCAAGGCACGCTTAAAGAAGGTGAAGGCAACATTAAACTGGAAAGTGGCGCTTATGACGGCCCTTTCAATTTTGTTTCGCGGTTTGAATCTGGTACAGCGACAAACCCCGAGGAAATGCTGGGCGCGGCCCACGCTGGCTGCTTCACGATGGCGCTGAATGCGCGTTTGTTCAATAACGGATTTACTCCTACCCGCGTGCATACCGTAGCGCAGGTTTCGCTGGAAAAAGGTGAAAGTGGCTTTGGTATTTCGCACATTCACCTGATCACGGAAGGGGAAGTACCGAATATCAGCGCCGAAGATTTTGCAGCGCACGCGGAAGCAACTAAAGAGACCTGCATTGTCTCTAGAGCACTTTCGGCTGTTCCGATGTCTATTGAAGCCCGGCTGATCTAGCGAGATACACCCATTCAGCTGCATATTAACAGGGGCGGCTTCTTTGAAGGTTCAGCCCCTGTTTTTTGAGGAAATGTTACCTGGTGGTTGATGTCACCAAGTAACCGGGAGTTAGTTTTAGAAAATTTGGCATACTGGAGACCTGATTACGCTTACAATCAGGCGCAAAACCTCATAAAGACACGGCAAAGCGTGCCCTCAAAGGTACGTCTATAGAGCCGCTAGGAATTCAATACCAACCGGAAACCAATATTGCTGAAACAAGTTGCCGGGGCGAGCAGCATAAAAGAGCCAATCTGCGCTTTGTGATGGGTGCTCATATACGAACCGCCCTGTACTGCGCGTGGGCGGTCAGAGCTAACATCCATATCTTCGTAGTGATTGTTCAAGCACCATTCCCAGACATTGCCAGCGAGATCGTATACGCCAAACTGGCTTACGCCTTTGGCGAAGCGGATCACCTGCGAGGTTTGATGCAGTTTGGACTCTGAGGTGTTGCACAAAGAGGTAGCAAAATCATTGCCCCACGAATATGTGCGTTCCTCGTCACCCTTTGCTGCGCGCATCCACTGCTGGCGCGTGGGCAAAGAAATGTTCTGGCCTGTTCGGGCGGTTAGCCAGCGGCCAAAGGCCATCGCCTCATACCAGGTTACCGTTTCACGGGGACGATCATCACCTAGAAACTTGGAACTCTGGGCTTCCGGATGTTCATTGCGCCAATGGATCGCTGCTTCTGAAAAATCCCACCAGCCCGGATCAGAAAATCCGTTTTCGTCTTCAACGAACGCCTGAAACTGCGCGTTCGTCACGGGAAATTTGCTGATATAAAACGTCGGAATTGGCAGAGTTTCACGTATCTTATGGTTGCCCCGCTCAAGCATCACCGTCAAGTTACCGGAGGGAACCTCACACCACTCTAACAGCGGCAATGTAGCACGGGCAGGAGGGGGAACGCTGTCATCAAACGGCATTTCCGGTAGAGCAGCATCGGGGAAGCAAATCGCAGCCAGATTCTCAGGATCGAAATCAGGATTATCTTCGCGAAACTTGCCGAATACCTGACAGCCATAAGCGCGTGTACGACCACGCTGCACAAGTTGAGAGATCGCGCGGTATTCATGCTCGGTATACCGCCTCCGCGACTGCTCTTTCATGCCAACCGAAGCTTCATCCATCAGCGCCTTCAAGCTGATGTACTGCGGTTCAATACCCTGATCAATAGCTTTCTTTGCAAGCCGGTAGGCTTCTTCGTAGCGTCCTGCTTCCATAGCCGCGGCGATCATGCCAACGATGGAATTAACATCACCTTCGTCTTCGCGTATTTCAGCTTCAGGGGCAGCGCCTAGAACTGAAACAGGGGCTTGTACGGCTGCGGCAACGCGACGGGGTAACAAAGGCGCGGGCTGAGGGGTTCGCTTATGATAGATCTCAAGCTCTGCGGTATAGATCGCATTGAGTAAGTCACTGACACCGGTGATATTCATCCCGTTCGTCAGGTCAGCGAAATGCACGTGGCGGATTTCTTCAGGGGCAAATGTATCGGGTGCGATCGCAGCCGGGAAAATGAGCTTGCCCATTTCCAGCGCCATGCGCATTTCCTCAAGGCACCATTTGGAAGACACCGAACGCGGAGACATTAAATAGACGAAACCGTCGCACCATTCAAGGCGTCGGCGTATTTCCTCCCACCAATCTGTTCCCGGAACAAGCCGGGAATCGTACCAGACGCGATGAACGCGAAGAGCCTCT
>CAZBPB010000210.1:0-2799 GCA_964493565.1 uncultured Pleurocapsa sp.
CCACGCGACACGCACGCGGGGCGCGCAGCGTATGTTCCATCTTCATCGCCTCGATCACGACCAGCGCCGCACCGGCCGCGACCCGATCGCCGGCGCTCACGTTGACCGCGATGACCTGGCCGGGCATGGGCGACGCGATGCGGTCGCCGGTGGCACCGGCCACCACCTGATCGAAGTCGGCCTTCGGCAGCAGCTTTCTCGACCGCATGATTGCGATGGTCGAAGGAGCAAAACTACAGAAAACGCCCAACGAAATTGCGCTGGCCATTCTGTTGGCTGCTCTCACGCTGATCTTCCTGCTCGTCGTGGTCACGCTCCTGCCCTACTCGATTTTCAGGCTGTTATTGCGACGCTGTATCAATTCTACTGCATCTTTTGCCTGCTGCTGTACCGCAGCTCGGTAATCCAAAGTCTGAACCTGCCGGTTACGCAGAAGCCACGCGCCATCAACCATCGAATCGGTTACGTGGGCGCCGTTTATGCTGTTAACAATGGCTGTAAAGGGATCATTTGTCGGTAATGGCGACCAG
Organism: uncultured Pleurocapsa sp.; assembly: GCA_964493565.1. Lineage (GTDB taxonomy): Bacteria > Chloroflexota > Anaerolineae > Aggregatilineales > Phototrophicaceae > Flexifilum. The sequence continues at coordinate 531 of CAZBPB010000210.1, forward strand.
CCAATTTCAGTGCGATCGAGCAAGATCAGATCAGCCTTTCTCCCCGGCGAAAGCTCCCCTATCTCATCTTGCAAGCCGAGCGCCTTTGCGCCATTTGTAGTCGCCATTTCTACAACCTCTCTCGCAGTAAGCGCGCCCGGCTTACGTTCACGATAGCAGGCCAACCGAGATACTGTACGCATTTCAATGAACAGATCATAGTCATTGTTGTTACACACATTATCAGTACCAATGGCAACATTTATCCCCGCCGCGCGCATACCAACCACTGGCGCGGCGGCTGCTCCTGCACGCATGCTTGCTCCCGCACAGGTAATGGCGCTGAATGGTCGCCGGGACAATATCGCCCAATCTTGTTCAGGGATTGTTACGGAATGCGCAGCGATCAGTGGTTGATCAAACATGCCCAGAATATCCATCTGCTGGACTGCGCTCGTACTAAAATGCTGCCGGCAAAACGCATCCTCTTCACCAGTTGTAGACAGGTGAATATGCAGCCCTGCCCCATATTTCTGCGCGATTTTACGCTCTGCAATCATCGTTTCTACACTGTTATCTACGAAAAATGCGTGCGGGCCTACCCATCCCTTGATGCGAGAATCGTTCTCACTCTGCATATCCTCTAAAAACCCGTCGAGACGCGCTAATTCTCGCTCCCGCGCTACAGGATCATTCAATTCCACGACCCCGTAAGCGAGCACACCTCGCAAACCGCTCTCGCGTACTACTGGTGCCACCTGCTCCATAAAGAAGTACTGATCAGAAAATGTCGTTGTGCCCGTCCGTATCATCTCTGCGCAGGCAACAGCTACCGCCGCTGGCACCATATCCGGTGTCATAACCAGTTCCAGCAAACGGATAGTGTTATACCAACCGTCCATTGTGAACAAGGAGACGCCTTCAGCCAACCCCCGAAACAACGTCATTGGTGTATGGGTGTGCGCATTCACTAGACCGGGCATAATTAGCCGGTTCGCGCAATCCACTCGTTCGCCAAACGAGTTTGACGGCGCATTTGCCATATCCCCTACGGCTGCGATGCGGTCATCTTCAATGACGATATAGCCGCGATCAATGATCTGGTCGCTTTCGCCAAGACAGAGCACCATCGCGTTGTACAAAAGCATATTTGTCATAGCGCATCCCGATGTCCAATTACTCGTTGGTAATAATTGCTAATAGTGTTCTGCTTACACGGTGAGACACAGATCGGGTATATCATTTTCCATGCCAACACAACTTGTTGATTATAAACAAACTGTAGGTTATTTTTTATCTTATTCTCACGATGCTGATGAGATGTAATAAACGGTTCAATTGATTAAGCCAGCTTTATTCATAAAGGAGAAAATAATGGCGCTTAGAAAATGGGTTGGAATGGCTGCACTTGCCACGTCGCTGTTGCTTGCAACAAGCGCCGTTGCTGGACAGGATACCGAATATGAAGACCCGTGTTTGGCACCACCCGCAGAGGCAACTGAAGACACTGCGCCAGCAGCAGATAACAGTGATGTGAGTTTTACGATAATTCTGCCAAATCCGCGTGGTGACCGCTCATTCATTGACTCGGCAGCAGCGGGAGCAGAACGCGCAATCGCTGAACTTGGCGTAGAAGGCACGATTGTTGAAACTGCGGGCGTGCAGGAACATGACGCTGCCATGCGCCGCGCGGTACAGGACGAACCCGATCTGGTGATCACTATTGCCGTAGATGCCAGCACGATTGAAGAGATTGTTGACGAATTTCCAGACCAGAACTTCGCCGCTCAGGAAACCTTTTTCTTTGAGCCGGTGGATTATCCGAATCTTGCCCTGACCACTATCCTTACCCATGAGAACAGCTATCTGGCTGGTATCGCTGCTGGCATGCTCTCACGCACCGGCATCGTTGGTTCAGTGGGCGGTTTGGATACACCGGGCATCAATCTATTTATAGTTGGCTTTGAAGAAGGTGTTCGCTCGGTTTGCCCGGAATGTCAAACACTACGCAGCTATGTCGGTGACTTTTCTGACCCGGTGACTGGTAAGGAACAGGCGTTGGCGCTGTACGAACAGGGCGCAGACATTCTGTATCAAGTAGCGGGACGCAGTGGTGAAGGCGTTCTAGAAGCTGCCGCTGAAACTGGTAACTTCGCGATTGGCGTAGACAGCAATCAAGACGACCTTTATCCGGGTAACGTAATTGTTTCGGCGATGAAGCGTGTAGACAACGCAGTATTCGGCTTTGTGCAAAGCGTTGTTGATGGCACGTACGTAGGCGGAACGAACA
>CAZBPB010000210.1:2809-7031 GCA_964493565.1 uncultured Pleurocapsa sp.
CTGGGATGTTGGCGTTTGCTCACGTACCTTCGACGAAAATGGCCCCGAAGATATGGTCGCTGAACTGCCTGCCGTTCGCGCAGCGATTGATGAGGCGCGCGCTGCCATATTGGCGGGCGATATTGTTGTAACGAACGCGCTGGAAGAAGCTAGCAGTTAAATTACATATAGAATCACAAAGGGGCGGCGAATCTTACTGCCCCTTTGTGTCAGACAGGTCTACTTTGATCCCCTACCCTACCCCTCACAGTAGAGAATTATGACCAACGCTGTCGAAATGCGAGGTATTCGCAAATATTTCGCCTCTACAGATACGCTGGCAGTAGATAGCGTTGATCTGGCAGTAGCCCCCGGCGAAGTTCATGCATTAGTTGGCGAAAATGGCGCCGGCAAAACCACATTGATGAGCATTCTCTACGGGATGGTTGCTCCAGATGAAGGCGAAATATTGATCAATGGGAGTCCAGTGTTAATAAAGCACCCCAACGATGCCATTCGGAACGGCATCGGCATGGTGCATCAACACTTCAAATTAGTTCCTTCTTTTACAGTTGCCGAAAATATCATGCTGGGTATTGAACGAAACCGTGCCGGATTTGTAAACGCCCGCGCAGAATCCGCAGAGGTACAGAAATTAGCAGACTCATTCGGATTAGCGGTTAATCCAGATCAACGGGTTGCAGATTTACCTGTAGGCATGCAGCAGCGCGTCGAAATTCTAAAAACGCTTCAGCGTGAGGCGAAAATTCTAATTCTTGATGAACCTACCGCCGTACTTACGCCTCAAGAAGTAACCGAGCTGTATACCGTAATTCACAAGCTGGCGAATGCCGGACATGCAGTCATTTTGATTACTCATAAACTATTAGAAGTAAAGGCTGCCGCTGATCAAGTAACAATTATGAGACGCGGTAAACGTGTGGGGACTTATCCGGCGGCTGACCTGACGATCAATGAAATGGCAGATCATATGGTTGGTCGCACTGTACTCCTTGAGGTTGAAAAATCGGTAGCCAGGCCGGGCGCAACTGTGATTTCGGCAGAAAACCTGCTGGTGGCAGCAAGCGGTGGGTTCCCTGCCGTGTTTGGCGTGAGTTTTGAAGTACGCAGCGGTGAGATATTAGGAATCGCAGGCGTTAGTGGAAACGGTCAAACTGAACTGGTAGACGCTATTGCCGGGCTGCGACCTGTAGAAAGCGATACGTTTTGTAGATAAGACAATCACACATAGCTCGGTGCGCGAAAGACGTGTAGCGGGCATGGCACACATTCCTGAAGATCGAATGGAAACCGGGCTGAACCTGAAAACAACCCTCGACGAAAACGTAATTTCAACATCCTATTATCGTGCGCCGTTTTCACGTGGCTGGCGTTTTCAGTTTGGGGAAGTACGTGCGTTTGCACAGCGCGTTATTGACGCGTTTCAGATTAAGTCTGCAAGTGTAAGTGGCAGTGTGCGGACACTCTCCGGCGGAAATTTACAGAAAATTGTGCTTGGTCGCGAGCTTGATGGGCATCCCAAATTTATCATTGCCAATCAGCCCACACGCGGTCTTGACGTAGGCAGCATCGAATTTGTGCATAAAACATTGATTGCAGAACGCGACGCTGGCGCGGCCATCTTACTCGTTTCAGTTGAACTTGAAGAAATTATGTCATTAAGTGACCGCATCGCTGTGATGTACGAAGGGCGAATTACTGGCGTTCTGGATGGTGAAACGGCTAGCGAGCAGGACATCGCAATCTTGATGGCAGGAGGCAATTTGTCTGAGCCTACACCGGCGAGAGCTGCCTCATGAACGAACAAACGGGCTTCCGTCGCACATTACAGACGATAGGCGTCGCGTTACTAGCGATATTCCTTGGATTACTCGCCAGCAGCGTCTTTGTCGTTCTCGCTGGCAGCAATCCGGTTGACGCTTATCAGCGCCTCTTTTGTGAAGGATTTGGCGCTAATGGCTGCCAGACATTTGGTGATTTGCTGATACAAACAGTCGTTGATGAAGACACTGGTGAATCGCAAACTGTTTTCAGTCCTTTTTATGGTGAGGGAGGCCATCAACTCGCGCTCATTCTTGAGCGTGCCACGCCGCTAATCCTCACTGCCCTATCTGCAACCGTTGCCTTCAAAGCTGGCATGTTCAGCATAGGGATGGATGGTCAATTTGTGTTGGGGGCGCTGGCGGCTGCTTTCCTTGGATATTGGCTGCCCAACCAGGTGTACGCCATTGCCGGAATCACCGATCCCGAGCTTGCACCTGAAGGCTTGAAAACGATCATGCATCTACTGATGCCAGCGGCGTGCCTGGCTGCGGCGATGGCAGTGGGAGCATTCTACTCATGGATTGCTGGTTATCTGAAAGTCAAGCTGAACATCAATGTACTGATCAGCACAATTATTTTGAACGCTATTGCGGTGCAGTTCGTTGGTTATATGGTCAACTACCCGCTGCGTTCCGATATGAACAACATTGCCCGCACAGCCCGTATTGACGATACAGCGTGGCTAATCCCGTTCAATCGCGGTCTTTTTGCTGATGCAGATATTGAATGGTTTTCGGGATCGCGTCTGGGTTTTGGCATCGTTATTGCGTTTGTTGCAGCCATACTGGTCTGGTATTTCCTATATCGCACCACCAAAGGCTATGAGCAGCGCATGGTCAATGGCTCTTCGCTCTTCGCCCGTTTTAGCGGCATTCCCAATTCCAGGGCAATGCTTAGAGCCATGTTGATCAGCGGCGCGCTTAGTGGTATTGCCGGGGCTATTGAAGTGATTGGCGTAGAGCGCCGGATTGTTGACGGCTTTGCGACTGCTGGCTCAGGCTTTGATGGGGTTTTGGTCGCAATCCTCGCGCGAGAATCCATTATTGGTATTCTGTTTGTTGCCCCGTTTGTGGCCGGTTTGGAACAGGGAGCGATCAATTTCCAATTCGGCAATCTGCCCCGACAGCTTGGCAATGTCATTATCGCATTCATCATTCTATTCAACGCAATGGATTACTTCCTGCGTAATAGCATCTCAGCAATCTGGCGCAAACGGCATATCCTATCAGGTTCGAATACACCCGCACCTACGGAAGTGAGTTCATGACGACTACCGTTGCCACTAACCCGCCCTCTTCGCAATCACGGCAGTGGGCGCGCTTACTGCCCATTCTGATCGGGATTATTGTTGTTGTCGTTGCGATTACTGCGCTGCCTTCATCATTACTGCAAAGCAGTATCCGTCTGGCAACGCCTTATACGCTGGGTGCACTGGCCTCGTTAATAGCCAGCCGTGCCGGCGTGCTCAATCTGGCGATCGAAGGCAAAATGCTGCTTGGTTCATTCGTTGCTGTAGCGGTGCTGTATCGCACTGGTCTCGACCCTGGGGTAATCTTCTCCTTACTCTACTTGAAGCTGCGCATCAATCTGGTAATTCTGGCGCTGGCAGTTAACCTGTTCATCGAAAACATTACTGTCTTTTTCATGCGCGTTTCTTTCGGCTCGTTTGGCACACTGGCTGATCCCAGCATTAACAGTCTTCCCTCGATTCAACTCCCTGTGATCGCCAATATTCCGGTGGTCGGACCGCTGCTTAGCGGCTATAACATTATCGTTTATCTAAGTTGGATCATGGTCATTGTGGTAGCGGTGATCTTGTATCGCACCCAATTTGGACGTCACATCCGCGCAGTCGGCGAGAATATCGGCGCCGCTGAGAGCGTAGGTATCAACGTAACACGGGTACAGATTTTTGCGCTTACATTGAGTGGCATGCTGGCGGGTGTGGCGGGCGCGTTCTTATCCATTGGCGTACTGAGCCAGTTTGTTGAAGGCATGGTTGATGGTCGTGGTTGGACCGCCATTGTGGTGGCGCTGTTTGCTTTTGAACGCCCGATACCGGCATTCTTTACAGCACTTTTCTTTGGTTTTTCTGAAGCCAGTTCCTTCTATCTACAAAGTCGTCCAGAAATGAGTCTACCACCGGATTTGCTGCTGGCGTTCCCTCAGCTTGTCACTCTTGGCGCGCTGATTGTGGTGGCGCTGCGTATTCGTGGAGATGAAATCTTACGGCGACGGCGATTTGTGACCCAATTTGGACAGGAATTAACCAATTTGCGCAGTGGCGTAGTCATTGGCGAACCGCCGCCACCAAAAGCAATTGAAGCCGATACAGATGAAAGTGAATCATCATGAGCGTTCCTAATCACCAGCAAGATCCCTGGACGCGGGTGCGAAC
>CAZBPB010000211.1:0-3210 GCA_964493565.1 uncultured Pleurocapsa sp.
AAAGCCAACGTGCGAAGCCTTAGCGCGTAAGCCCAATGCAAGGCTTGTTTCAGTCTCTTCAATGATCCGAATTTTTCCGCGCCCGGCAGCATCAGTAAACATGGGCGCAATGCCGAATGCCTCTAGTCCAAAATAACACGTTCGTACATGGCGTACACAGCCCGCGCCGATGAGAATGTCGCTTTCGTAACCTGCGGTGAAGCACAACAATGTGAGGTCTTTGGGGCGCTGCTTACGACGCAGTAATTCGTATACAAAGGCTACAGGACGGCGATACAGAGTCATGCCGCCTAAGGCTAGCGTGTAGTTGTCGCTGACCAACTGCGTGGCTTCAGCTAACGAAATAATCCGGGTCATGATGTAAAAACTACGGCAAGTTCAAATCAACCTGCCGTAGTTGCAGGCTAAATGTCGAGGTTTCGCACGTTCTTAGCGTGCGTTTGGATAAAACGGCGCCGCGGGGGCACAGCACTGCCCATCAACATATCAAAGATGCGATCTGCTTCAGCGGCATCATCAATGGTGACTTGCAATAGCGTTCGGGTCTGTGGATTCATGGTCGTATCCCAGAGTTGATCCGGGTTCATTTCACCAAGACCTTTATAGCGGCTCACCTTCACCTTATCAGGGTCTTTATAACGCTTCAGCGCTTTTACCAGTAGTTCGTTTTCGTTTAACCCCGCCTCGTTATAGATGTACTCATGGTCTTTACCGCTTTGCAAGCGGAAAATCGGTGGCTGGGCAATATACAGATGTCCTTGCTGGATCATAGACTGCATCTGGCGGAAGAAGAAGGTAAGTAGAAGCGTGCGAATATGACTTCCATCTACGTCCGCGTCGGTCATAATGATCACGCGATGGTAACGCAGGCTGTCTAAGGTGAAGTCTTCGCTGATACCGGTGCCGAGAGCGCTGATCAATGCCTTGATTTCGTTGTTATCCAGCATCTTATCAAGACGGGCGCGTTCGGTATTTAGAATCTTGCCGCGCAGCGGCAGGATCGCCTGGAAATGGCGATCACGACCTTGCTTGGCGCTGCCGCCTGCGCTGTCGCCCTCAACGATGAAGATTTCGGCATTTTGACCGCGTTCACTGCAATCTGCCAATTTTCCGGGAAGGGTGCTGCTTTCCAGAAGGCTGGGGCCGCTGCGTACCAGATCGCGTGCTTTACGGGCGGCTTCGCGCGCACGCATGCTAATCATGCATTTTTCGACAATGCGCTTGGCATCGCGTTGGTTCAAATCCATGTATTCAGTGAATGCTTCGGTAATTACTTGCGATACCGCGCCCTGAACTTCAGGATTGATGAGCTTAACTTTGGTCTGGCTTTCAAACGATGGGTGAGGGTGCTTGATGCTGATGATGGCGGTGATGCCTTCAAGCGTATCGCTTCCGCTGAAATTGCTTTCTTTCTCTTTCAGCAGGCCTGACTTGCGCGCCCAACGGTTGATCACGCCCGTGACCGATGATCGCAGCCCGGTTAAGTGCGTACCGCCATCAGGCGTATTGATGGTGTTGGCAAATGCAAGCTCGGTTACATTAGCGGTATCATTATACTGGAATGCAACCTCAACACCGATGGTGTATGGCGTCTTACCCTCTGGCGCAATCTCTACGTCACGTTCTGCATAAACCACTTGATGTAGTGAGGAACGATTGCGATTTAGATAGCGCACAAATGACCGCAGCCCACCTTCAAAATAGAAGGTCATTTCGCGGGCAAGCGGCTTCACGCGCTCATCACGCAGCGTGATCGTCACTTTACGGGTGACGAATGCCATTTCCTGAAATCGCTGCGCCAGCATGGGGAAGCTAAATTCATTATGTTCCATGACGGTGAAATCAGGGCGAAACGTGATGACTGTACCCGCGTAGTCACCCGGCTGCATCTTCCCGATCTTCTGTACATCACCTTGCGGCGTTCCGGCATGGTACACCTGCTCCCACACTGTACCATCGCGGTAAACCCGCGCGCGCAGTTCTTGAGAAAGCGCGTTTACGGCAGAGACACCAACGCCATGTAAACCGCCGCTTACTTTGTACGCGCCGCTGTCAAACTTACCGCCAGCACCGATTTTGGTCATCACTAGCTGTAGTGTGGAGATACCGGTTTCGCGGTTGATACCTACGGGAATGCCGCCGCCATTATCGGCAACAGACACGTAATCATCATCATACAGGGTGACGGTGATATGGTCGCATCGTCCGGCTAGCGCTTCGTCAATCGAATTGTCTACGACTTCATAGATCAGGTGATGCAGCGCCTTCGCATCCGTACCACCGACGTACATACCGGGACGTTTGCGAACATGATCCATCGGATCAAGATATTTGATATGCTCTTCAGTCTGCTGCCCAACCGTTGTTTGAAGTTCCCTGTCGACCATTGCGACTCCATTTCAATTACCTACGGAATTATACCTGATCTGACACAAAATAACAATCCGTAACACGCACAAACGTTCGCAATTTTGCGCTCACTTGACAGGGTTGAATCGGGGTCATACAATGCTGCACAATGCCCCTGTAGTTCAATGGATAGAATAGAGACCTTCTAAGTCTAAGGTTACAGGTTCGAGTCCTGTCAGGGGCATGTCCATATTGAAGGTGAACGCTGCGGAATCCAGTGCTGGATTCCGCAGCTTTTTATTTAGAGTATGTGATTAACGCACTGGCGCAATTTACAAATTCAATGAATAATGGAATTCTAACAATGCGTCGGTCATTGAAATCTACCTCATAGATACAACCCAAACGTAAACCTGTAAACCATCCATGTGTCAATCTGCATGGGATACCCCTAGGGGGAATCAATGGTGCGGCAGCGAACTCTTCAACGGTTGGATCATGAAAACCTGAAACATTTAACACAGTCGCCTCAAGAAGAGGTGCAGCAAGCAAACACTCACAACCTACAACCCGGTCCCATTGTAGGTCTTCAACGCACTATTGGTAACAAGGCGGCTGCCGAACTGCTTTATCAGGGTCGGTTACATCCTAAAAACGCCGCGCTAAAGATCGATACCCCGCCGAAACAATCAGCAGCACCTGCTATTCATCGCAAAACAGATTCGCAGATTCAACGCGGCTGGTTTGATGACGCTGTTGATTGGGTATCTGACACCGCCAGTGACGCTGGAAGCTGGGTATCTGATACTGCCAGTGATGCTGCCGATTGGGCATCTGACACCGCCAGTGACGCCGCTGATT
>CAZBPB010000211.1:3310-7017 GCA_964493565.1 uncultured Pleurocapsa sp.
GGGTATCTGATACCGCCAGTGACGCCGCTGATTGGGTATCTGATACCGCCAGTGACGCCGCTGATTGGGTATCTGATACCGCCAGTGATGCGTGGGAAGGCGCAACGAGTGTTGCCGGGGAGATTTGGGACACAGTTTCCGGTGGCGCAAGTGCTGCGTGGGAGGCGTTATCTGAGGGCGCAAGACAGGCATGGGAAGGAGTGGTACACGCAGCACAGGCAGTTGGTGGGTTAGCTAGTGATGCGTGGGAAGGGTTGAAGTCGCTGGGCGAGGCGGCATGGCGACAGTTAAGCGCCGCCGGTGCTGCTGTGTGGCGCGGGATCAAGTGGTTCGGAAGCAGGGCATGGGATGCTATTCGCACAGTCGGCGTTTTTTTGTGGGAGAAACTTTGCTTTTACGGTGACACATTATGGACGTTCATTTCCAATATTCCGATACGCCTGTGGCGGTTAATTGTTGACGCGTGGGATGGCATTACCGGTATGGCTTCATGGCTTGCCGATGGTTTTAGTGGTTTCCTAAGATGGTTGGGGAGTGGACTTGTCGGCGCAGCCAGCTGGGCAATAGATTTTCTATCCAACCCGAGCCTTGATAAGCTGGGTGATGCGGTAAAGCGATTTGTCGGATGGCTGGGCGATGGCGCTATTGGGGCACTCGGTTGGTTGTGGGATGGCATCACCGGCGGCGTTCAGTGGGCACTGACGGTTGCCTTGCATCTGCTCGAACTACTAGGTGTAGGCGAAGCGCTTTCCGCACTTTGGGGGACAATCTTCCACCTTCGACCATTAATGGACAGCGAAATCAACGCGTCAGGTAGCATTCATGGGGCAGGACAGATTCCCTACAATATGATTTGGGTAGATGAGGGTTCAGTATTTACGAAGGTCAACGGTGGACGCGCTGTGACGACCATGCATATTCTGCATGTTGCACATCCGGGAGCAATGAGTAACGATCTAGCTGTTCATGAACTGACCCATGTCGCGCAATATGAGAACACTGGCGCGATTTATATGGCGCAGGCCATTCATGCGCAAATCGCTGGATCACAATATGATTATGGAGACCTGACAGGGAAACATTTCTCAGATCTTGATCGTGAAGCACAGGCTGAACTCTGCCAGGATTACTATCTGGTGGGGGGCGATAAAGCACTACCAACCGCGACTAAGACAACACTTGGCGGCACTGTGAATACGGTTGCGAAAATGCGACCATTGATCGCGGAAATGCGGGCAGGGCAGTACTAGCAAGATTGAACCGATAAATCCCAAACAAACGGCGCGAGTTGCTTAGTTTATGACTCGCGCCGTTAATTTTTTTCTGAAATTCGTAGCTGCTAGCTGCTTGCCTCAGTCGTTGCTTCCTCAGTTACTTCGGGCGTGACTTCGGCAGTCACTTCAACTTCAGGAGTCGCCTCAGAGGTGGCCTCTGGTTGCGCGATTAAAGCAGCAGCAGTGGCATCTGCAAATTCATCTTGCAGGTGGTTGCGCAGCGCCTGCATTTCGGAAAACTCAACACCTGAAATACCGTTGCTGAGCATCAAGTCAAATTGATCATCACCGGCGATAAACCACAGGAATGACTGTACTTCTGGACGTACTAGCGCGCTTTGATTGATAACCAAATGAACTGGACGCGAGAGAGGATAGCTACCATCGCGGATACTATCAGCAGTTGGTTCTACACAACCATCACCGCTATCAATGCTTACAGGCTGAATATTCTGCTGGTCGCTTTCCAAAACTTCCTGTAAATCATTGAAATCGAATAATGCCACTGAACCGGGAACATTGGCGGCCGCCGCTGCACGATAGAGGAAGTCGCCATCAAAATGAAGGGCATCATCGCTGCGGTTGATAGCTCCCGCGCCCGCACTTGCCAGCAGCAATAGGTCGGTAGCAAAGCTGCCCTCAGATGGAGCAAACAGGGTAATCGGGTCTGTGCCAAATGACTCGTCTACCTGATCCCAGGTCGTCGGGAGGGTATCGCTAATGGCAAATGCACCCGCAATCTGCTCCAGAGACAAACATTGCAGATATTCGGATTCGGCGTTAGCGACTAACGCCGCCGCATTGAAGCCCAGGTCGAGCGTAACAGGTACAACATTCACGGCTTCGCAGTTTGCGAGCTGCTCATCAGTCAAGGGAGAGAAGAATACTGCGATGTCAACTTCGCCATTGCACAGTCGGCGTGCGCCATCAACAGCTCCACGTAGTGATGAATTGATAGTTACACCGGGATATAGGCTGGCAAATGCGGTGGTTGACTGCCGGATGTACTCAGACCCCGCGCCAGCGCCGCCGATATTGACCGTGCCAGAAACTGCTTCAGGTATCTGAAATTCACTTATATAACGACTAAATTCACGGCCTGCGTTTCCATCTTCGAGCACTGAGCGGCTAGCTGCCAGAACCCCGGTTGTGGCGGGCGTGAAACCTGCATCCGCAACCAGGACTGCCGAATCCTCGCCAACTACTGCCGCGAGGTAATCATGCAAATCTCCGGACGCGGCCTGCTCTGCATTGGCGTAGAAGAACAACGGTTCTGTCGCAGGATAAGTACGGTTGGCGAAACTTTCTGCTGAAGGAGATACACAGCCAACGGCCGTTGCGCTCAACTGCAGGGTGCGTACCGAATCACTGGCATTTTCAAAGTTGATAACAGCAACGGCGTTTGGATTTACCCCAACTGAGGCAATTGCTTCCTGATCATCAGAAGCGATTACCGCGTCACTGCGCAGACCATCACCTTCAACCAGTGAGTCCAGCAGCGCGTAATCGGCGCTGTCCACGGGAGGCAAAATGACTTCGAGCGCGTCAGGCGTGTTATCTGTGTTTATCTGCGACCAATCTAAAACCTGATTGGCGGCAGTAGGTGCAAATAGTGCATTCAATTGTGCTGAAGTCAGGCATTGAGCGAAGGCTGACTCTGTGCTGCTGACCAGCGCCAGGCCGTTGAAGCCCGGAAGTAATTCAAGAAAATCAACGTTTTGGGAGGCGCAATTGGCTTCTTCGGTCACAGAAATTGGGCGGCTGGAAACAGCTAAGTCTGCCTCGCCGCTGCACAGTGCCTGTAGACCGCGATTTGTACCGGTCACTTCAAGATTTAAGGGGATGCTGCTGGCTTCTGAGAATGCCTGTGCAAGGGGCGCGACCACCCCGGAACCTACCGCCGTGATGCTGGCCTCGTCTTGAGCGCGGATGGGAAATGCGCCAAGCGACACGAGACTAATGACGATGAAGATTGGAAGGATCTTCATCGCGCGACGAAAAGAACCCATATTACGCTCCTTCGCGTGATGTTGTTCGCCGTGTTTAACGGTATAATTGGGCAGTCATTGTACTCTGTGGATGGGGGTTGTCCAGTCAGAGTTTAGCCTGCTGAGAGTGTCGTGAGCAATATTGAAGTTTCTATCTATGAGCGCATCGGTGGTGAAGAAACGATGCGCCGCCTTGTGGATGAGTTTTATTTACGGGTTGAACAAGACCCGGTTTTAAGGCCGCTATTCCCTGAAGATTTGGAACCGGGCAAACTGTGGCAGTTTCTATTCCTTTCACAGTACTTTGGTGGCCCGGCAGACTATATGGCTACGCGTGGACATCCGCGTTTGCGTGCCCGGCACATGCCATTTGCTATAGACCAGAGTGCTCAACAGGCATGGTTAAAGCATATGTTGGACGCTATTGATGTTGTTGGAATTCAGG
>CAZBPB010000212.1:0-2247 GCA_964493565.1 uncultured Pleurocapsa sp.
CGCCGTCCGCCTGATTCAATACGTGTTCAACACGCTTGGCCTCACCGATTTCCGCGCGCGCGTTGGCGTCCGCGATCCGGAAAGTGATAAATATGTGGGCGACGATGTGCTCTGGGATAAGGCCGCAAGCGCCATCATTCAGGCTTGCCAGTATCTTGAGCTGGATCACACGGTAGAGGCGGGCGAAGCGGCTTTTTACGGCCCAAAGCTGGATTTTATCTTCCGTGACGTGCTGAAACGCAACTGGCAGTTGGGCACGGTACAGGTGGACTATAACCTGCCTGAGCGTTTTGAACTCGAATATGTGGCTGAAGACAACACCCGCCATCGTCCGGTTATGATCCACCGCGCACCGTTTGGCAGTTTGGAACGGTTCATCGGCATTCTGATCGAGCATTTCGACGGCAAATTCCCAGTTTGGCTGATGCCGGTGCAGGTGGTCATGATCCCGATCACCGACAAGCACGTTGAGTATGCCAATCAGGTCGCCGCGCGTTTACGTTCGCAGGGCATACGGGTGGAAGTGGATGCGGGCAAGTCACGTATGGGCGCGAAGATTGCCCAGCACCGCGAAGTGCATGTGCCGTATCTCTTGATCGTGGGCGATAAAGACATCGCCGCCAATGCCGTCAGCGTGCGCCTGCGCAGCGACGAAGACCTTGGCGCGATGCCCATCTCAGAATTTGAAGCGATGATCACGCGGGTAGTTGCTGAAAAATCGCTGGAGCTGAAGTAGCTCTTTTCCATAATCGAATAACGCAAACAATATGTCGGGTATTTCTAATTTAGAAATACCCGACATATTTGCACTTAACGTTTACGTTGGCATCTTTCTGGTTTACATATAATTTGGATGTATTCTTGCCAGTAGTTTTCTCTACAGCGAGTTGATTCCGCCATGACCGAATCCCCTCCCAACAACCTTCATCTCCCACGACGATGGTATTACTTGATTGAGATTGTGGGAGTCGTCATATTTGCTGTGCTTGTTACTCAACCATGGATGGACATTGAACCTGGCTCCCGCCTGACGGGCACGGAAGTTGAGTGGTTCATCTCGGCAATGACTCGCTCTGCTGAGGTTTTCCAGGAAACAGGACGGCTTCCATGGTGGCAGCCTTACCTTTCAGGCGGGCAGCCGATCATTGACGACTCCATGGCGTTCATCCTCAATCCATTTAGCAGCGTTCCCAGTTTTGCCTTTGGCACCCTTACCGGGCTTCCCTTAAGTATTGTTTTACACTTTGTAATTGCCGGCTTAGGTGGCTGGTTTCTAGGATGGTCGTTAGGGTGGGGCTTCTTAGGCAGGCTCACGCTGGCGTTGCTCCTTATCCTCAAAGGAAATATGCAAAGCAGTTTGGGCATGGGTTTTTTTCAGCTTGGAATTGCTCAAGCCTATTTCCCTTGGATTTTGGCAGGCGCATTGGCGATTGCCCGCCATTTTGATAAGCGTTGGCCGCTGATTCTTTTTGCGCTTTCGTTCACACTTATGTTTTTTGTCGGTAACCTTTATTACACACTGCCAATGGCACTCATAACCTGCCTTGTAGTGTTGTTTTTTGGTGTGAACCTTTCTACATCTCCGTTTAAAGTCACCTTTAATTTCAAGGTTTTACGCCGTTTTTTATGGGCATCTCTATTTACAACTGGCCTGATGGCCGTTGCAGCCGTCACCATATTGATGAATTTTGGTTTGATGGGACGTCATCCTGATCATGTGACTTGGGCGCCTTTAGATACCCTCAATAGTTTATGGCAGTTTGTAAATCCGCTTAATTTGGAACCAGGGGGAGCTAGATTTGGGAATAGCTACAGCTTTGTTTCACCATTGTGGTTTGTGGTGCTGTTGTTTGTGCTGATTCCCCCTGTGAAACGCTTACATCGCCTTGTAAACCCTGCAGATTGGCGGCTATGGGCGATTGCCGGAATTGGTTTAGTCTGGTTTGCCTCATGGGGAATAGGCAATAATCCCCTTATTGTGTGGATGTATGAAAACCTGCCATTCATTGGTCAGTGGCGTTTTCCTGAGCGGATGCTCACTGTCGCGGCATTTCTTTTCGTTTTTTTGATTGCTTTCCGCGTAGATGGGTTGTATCGTGCGCTGATTTGGGCAGCAGATGGCGAGCAAACCAAAAGCCCTGGCTTGAAACGAAGTGTTATGGTGATATTGCTTGCTGTTGCTTGTGGCGTGGCAGTAATGGATGTCAGTCAAACACGTGAGCAATTCGGGCATCGCGAAAGTGTTGA
>CAZBPB010000212.1:2257-7010 GCA_964493565.1 uncultured Pleurocapsa sp.
CACTGCGCGCTGCGCAGACTGGTTAAGACAAAGATACCCGGATGCATGGCTGTCCGTTTGGCGGCGCGACTATGTGACCATCACCACATTTTTAGAGAATCATATCCGCATGTCCCACATTTCCGTTGACTATGATTTGAATGGCGTGGATTCTGAAATATATCCCTACGACTTGACCACGCGCTGGCCCGAGTTTCGAATAGCAAGTTGGTTTGATGAACCGCAGATCCTTAGAGCGGAAGGCTTTTATCCAATCGAAGATAGCCCAAACCTTGATGATCGATCGCCTTTGCAATGTATGTGGCGTAATTCTGATGCGCTCTCCTATACCTTTAGTGCACCCTTGGCTGAGGTGCAAAATCAGGGAGAAGTGTTTGATTCATCCATCACGACGCCTATCGAAACTTTTGAGCGCACAGGTGAACATATTGCTATTGTGGCGATGCCCTTGCCCGATGAAGAAAGCGTCGTTGTAGCGCAGGATATTGCCTATCCCGGTTGGATCGCCAAGGTCAATGGTGAAGCCGTAAAACTTGATTCTGTTGGAACACTTTTGGGTGTGGTGTTACCGCCCGGAGATGAACCTGTTTTAGTCGAATTTATCTATACTGCCCCGACTCTAAAATTGGGCGGCGTGATTACAGTGTTTACAGCCATCATCTGCGTCGTTTTTTTACTTCAGTTGGATAAAGCGCCTGCGCGTTTCCGCGCATGGCAAACGTCACGGACTGCACGTAATGAACCTGCCTCTAAAAATTCGGTCTTAGTGCCGGCTCAAGTAGCAGCGCCGATATCGGATGATATGCAGAACCCATCAGCCGTTCCGGTGGATGTGCTGCCTGCTGAAGTGAAGGCCAAACCTGCCGTAATACGCACGATCACGCCTGTTCGTAATCTGGATCAATCACCTCCGCCTACACTTGAAGTTCGCGTCTCGTCGGGTAGGCATCGGGTAATACTGCCCCCTAGCGATGAGCCGCTCGTGGTTGAGGTTGTGGTTGAAAAAACGCGTTGGTTGGGGCTGAGTGCTGTGATCCCCATCCTTTTCGCCGGTCTTATCGGCGCTAATGCCATGCAGTGGCTTTCATCCAAGCGCCGCAACAAGCGCGATTGAAAATTCCTCTAATGATCCCAGCACCCGGTCTGCTAATGTCAGCGCCGTTGGCGGCAGCGTGAAGCCGGGGCTGGGCACGGCAAGTGCAAACATCTTCGCCGCCTTTAACGATTTTAAGCCGTTCACTGAATCTTCGATCCCGACGCAGGCCCCCGGTGCAGTACCTAACCGCCTCGCTGTCTCCAGATAAATATCCGGTGCGGGCTTGCCGTTCTTCATATCATCACCGTAAACAATCGTGTGAAATACCTTGTTTAGTCCTGTCAGGCTCATCACCGTATCAATCACCAGCGTTGGCGATCCTGAAGCCAGCGCTACCGGGTACACTTCCGCCGCCTTGTGAACCGCATCCAGCGCCCCCGGCAGCAGCGGCAGCCGCGCTTCAATTCGGGCAATCACCCCGCCGCGTACTTCCTCAATAATCGCCTCTAACGATAAATCTAGGCGAAGCCGGTCTTTCATCACCTGTGCCCATTCCACAGTGCTGCGTCCCATTGCCGCGTGCTGGTCATCCATAGACCATGCCTTGCCCCGTTTTCCGGCAAACTCAATCCGCGATTCATACCAGTAGACTTCGCTGTCCACCAGTACCCCGTCCATATCAAAAATAACTGCCTCAATTGGCATTGTTTACGCGCCCCTTTAGTTTGCACCGCATATAATCAGAATCAGCACTTGCCTATTGTAGCTAAGGATTACAGTATGCTTCACTCACGTTTCCGCCTCACGCTTTTTAGCGGCTTGTTCACTTTGATTTTCGGGATTTCAGCCGCGCAAGCCCAATGTGCAGATTTTGTACAGCAGGCTCTTGGCTTGATGGCGCAAAACTGTGCGGCGATTGCCCAGAACGGCGCATGTTACGGTTACAACGGCGTTAATGCTACTTTTTCTACGCCGGTTGCGTCAGATTTCTTCACCGAACCCGCAGACCTCGCCAGCATTGACCAGTTAACCACGCTTGCCACCCGCCCCTATGATCCCGCATCTGGCGTTTGGGGAATAGCCGTCCTTAAGGCGCAAGCCAACCTGCCCGGCACACTGCCCGGTCAGGCAGTGACGATGGTGCTGTTGGGTGATGTGAATCTGCAAAATATGGCCGACGGGATGCAGTCGTTTGTTGTGCAAACCGGTGTCGGTCAGCCTTCTTGCGCGCAGGTTCCGCCCTCGTCACTCACGGTGCAGGGGCCGCGAAACGTCCATGTCAATCTGAACGTTAACGGCGCGAATTTTTCCATCGGCTCCACCGTAAATTTTCGCGCCAATGAGGATGGGCGGTTGCGTGTTTCCACGCTCGATGGTCGCGTTGTGACCGGCAGTGGCATCGTTATTCCGGCTGGTTTCAGCCGCGTCGCCACAGTAGATGATCAGGGCATAATCATTGAAGAATCGTGGTCTGAAGAGGAGATCATCACCGAAGAGGAACTGCTTGTCTTGGAAACATTCGAAGATTTGCCGGATGAAATTCTGAATTATGAGATTGATGTTCTCGAACTAGACCAACTCGACATGCTGGATGCGCTCGATTTTGACTTGATTGCTGAGTTCGATCCGTATCTGCTGGATGCACTGCTTGATGACTTCATCGCGGGCGGCGTTGATCCTGCCGAGTTGGACGGCGTCACCCTCGATGACCTTGATGCCTATCTACAGGACAATCTGGATTTCTTCGATGTAGACGAAGCGTTTATTGCGGCGATGGCAGATACGTTCGGCTATTCCGATGATGACCTTGCCTTTTTTGCAGATGAATACGGGCTGGATCTCGATCTCATCGAATCAGATATAAACGACGATTATGAGGCGATGTTTGCCGATGATGACGCTGACCTTGCAGACGATCCCTCTGAATCCCTTGAACTGGACGAGGAAGAATCATCTCTGGATGAATCATCCGATGATGACGCTGACCTTACTGACGATCCCTCTGAATCCCTTGAACTGGATGAGGAAGAATCATCTCTGGATGAATCACCCGCAGAAGGCGAGCCTGAACCCGAAGTCATTGATGAAGAGGGTGACGGTGGCGAATAGTTGAGCGCAGCTAGGTGGCTCAAGCAGCGTTTCGACGAAAGTGAGCGCTAAGGCATTGGGTTGGAGTGATCCCGGTTTTCTGCGTCCTTATAATGGATGCCATCAACCACCTCAATCCATTCCTTCGCCTCTTCAAGCGGGGTTTCCGGCGCTGCTTTCTTACCGCTGTAGCGTTCAGCGATCACTCCCGCCGCCACCCCGCACAATGTAGCCAGTATCAGCCAGAGCTGATTGGGTAAGCCCTGCGCTGTAACTGCAACGATCGAAGCAGTCAATACCGCCGCTAACGACGGACGGTTCTTGATCGAGGGAATCAGCATAGCAATGAACGTTGCGCTCATGGCGAAATCCAGCCCCCAGCGCGCCGGATCGGGTACTGCCGAGCCAAACATTACACCCACCAGCGTGCTTAGCTGCCAGCTCGCATACATGAAAATTGCCGAGCCAAAGTAATAATAATGCCGGTACGGCGAGGGATCGGGCTCTTCGTAATGTTTGATGACGACAAGGTAGGTTTCGTCGGTTAGCCAGAAGGCCAGAGGCAGCACCCATCGTTGCGGCAGATGTTTCACGTAAGGGGCGAGTGAAGTTGAATACAGCGCATGGCGCACATTCACCACGAACGTTGTTAGCCAGATCACCGGCAGCGATGCCCCCCCCGCAACCAGCCCCACGCCTACAAATTGGGCAGATCCTGCATACACCAGCAGCGACATAGCCATTGCCGCGCTCGCTGAAAGCCCGCTGGTAATCGCCAGTGCGCCAAAAATGATGCCGAACGGAATCCCGCCGATCACCATCGGTATCGTCGCTTTTGCCCCACCCCAGAATTCGGCGCGGCGTGTCGGAAGTTGGCTGGAAGCAGTTAAGGTCATCTTGCCTGGTGATTTCAGAACACTTGAATTTGTATGCTTTGGGGCAGACTAACCGTGACATTTGCACTGATTGTATGAGCGACCTGTTCCTGAAAGATAGTGCCACCGCAAAGTGGAATCAAAACAGGGGAGCATTTCGCTCCCCTGTCGTCTTCCGTAAAACCCGTTTATTCGGATACTTCTACGCTTGCGGTTACGGAAACCGTCGCATAGCTGTAGTCATTGATATTGAAGCGAACATCGCCATCTTCCGGAACTGTGAGGGTCACGCTGAAACCACTCACATAGCTGGCGCTGCCATAAGACAGTGATGAACCGTTCTGCAAGATGTCTACGTTGGGAGAGAATTCGGCATTCGATGTCAAAGACAGAGTGATCGTCTGGCCTGCTTCTGCCGTGTAGCCCACAGTCCGGGTATTGCCCGACGATGTGAAATTCAGGGTCACTGGCCCGTCATTCAGGGACGGTACTTCAGCGCGGGTAAGGCTCAGTTCAAAGCTCGCCGATTCGCTGAATCCCGAGCCGACTGCAATCGTGTATGTGCCCTCGCTGGAAACCACATGATCGGTGATTTCAGGGTTGTTACCTGCGCCACCGTCCTCATCGGAAACCACAACGTAGCCGTATGGGTCGCTCAGCGTCAGGTTAGTATCGGCTTCGCTGTCTACTGTGATGTTGATCACGTCGCCTGCCATAGCTTCAAAGCTGAAGTACGCCTGATTGTTGCTCCCCA
>CAZBPB010000213.1:0-6972 GCA_964493565.1 uncultured Pleurocapsa sp.
AAGCCGCTTTACGTAAAACCGGATTAACGCCGTATCACCGCCGCCAGCAGGGCGATTGGGTGGTAATTGAAGCGCGACGTGATTGAAATGAACGACTTATCCATAGATAACCTCAGATAACCTCTTGTCCAGTATCTTCTTCGCTGGCGGCGAGCGCGATTTATGCTAAACAAGACTGACCTCATTGCCGGACGCTACGAAATCCTCGATCAGATCGGGTCGGGCGGCATGGGCAGCGTCTACCGGGCGCTGGATCGGCAGACCCGTGAGCATGTGGCGCTCAAGCGCGTGATAATATGGGATGATGGAGCGGATTCCACCGGCGGGCTGGTCACGCTGGCGCAAGAATTTGAGGCATTGGCATCTCTGCGTCATCCCAACATCATCAGTGTGCTGGATTACGGCTTTGATCGCGAACGTCAGCCATTCTTAGCCCTTGAACTGCTGGAAAACGCCGAAACCATCGTCGCCGCCGCGCGCGGTAAATCACCACACGAAAAGGCAGAACTACTCGCTCAGGCGCTGCTCGCATTGTCATATTTGCATCGGCGCGGCATTCTTCATCGTGACCTGAAGCCGGATAACCTGTTGGTGGCTGATGGGCGTGTGCGCGTTCTGGATTTTGGTCTGGCGGTACCTTTTGAATTTAGTGTGACCACGCTTGCCGGTACCCCAACCTATATGTCGCCAGAACTGCTGCGTGGCGAAAAGCCGGTGTTGCAATCCGACCTGTACGCTATGGGCGTGCTGGCCTATCACCTTTTCACCGGCAGGTATCCGTATCACTTCGACCATCCAAATGGTCTTGTTGGCGCGATTTTGCACGAGCCGCCTGACCTTTCTATAGCCGAGCTTGACCCGGAGATTGCCCCGGTTCTGGCCCGCCTGCTGGCAAAGTATCCGTATGAACGCTATGCCGACGCCGGAGAAGTGATCGAGGCTTTCGCCAGCGCCAAAGGCTGGTCGCTGCCACGCGAAACGCGCTCCACCCGCGAAAGTTTCTTGCAGGCAGCCCGATTTGTAGGTCGCCGCGAAGAACTGCAAAAGCTGAATCGCGCCTTAATGAATGCCGCTGATGGCGACGGCAGCGCCTGGCTAATCGGCGGGGAGAGCGGTGTTGGCAAAAGCCGCCTGTTGGATGAACTGAGCACGCGGGCGCTGGTACGCGGCGCGCTGGTGCTGCGCGGGCAGGGTGTTGAAGGGGGCGGTCTAGCATACCAGTTATGGCGTGAGCCGCTGCGCCGCCTGCTGCTTACAACCACGGTTTCCGAATTTGAAGCTTCGATACTGCGCGAAATTGTGCCGGATATTAGCGATCTGCTCGGATACGACGTGCTGCCCGCGCCAACCCTTGAAGGGAAGCCCGGACAGCAGCGCCTGATCGGGGCGGTTATCGAGCTTTTCCGCCGCCAGCCGCAGCCCGTTGTCCTGATGCTCGATGATATGCAATGGGCATCGGAAAGCGTTGTGGTGTTACGAGAGATTTCGCGCGCCGTCGCTAGCCTTAACCTGCTTATTGTCGCCACTTACCGTGATGATGAAGCGCGCTACTTGCCTGAAAAACTACCTGAAATGCAGTTGATGTCGCTGGAACGCCTGAACAACGAGGCGATTAGCGACTTGAGTTTGTCCATCCTGGGGACAATCGGTGCGCGGCGCGATGTGGTCGAATTGTTGCAGCACGAAACCGAGGGGAATGCCCTATTTGTGGTGGAAGTGCTGCGCGCGCTGGCAGAGGAATTGGGCGGCATGGGGCAGATCGGGATTGCCACGCTGCCAGAACATGTTTTCGCTGGCGGTGTTGAAACAGTGCTAAATCGCCGTCTGGAGCGCATACCGTCCGGAGCATACGATCTGCTGGCGCTGGCAGCGGTCAGCGGGCGCGAGATTGATGTGCCTTTGATGCACCAGATCGCCCCGGAAATAGATCTGGATCGCTGGTTAGCAGAAGTAAATGATGCGGCAGTTGTTGAACTGCGTCAGAACCATTATCGTTTTGCCCACGACAAACTGCGCGAATACGTGCTGCGCGATATTCAGCAGGATGTACGCAAAGACGCGCACCGGCGAATCGCTTCAGGAATGGAGATTGTTTACGAAGACCACAGGGAACGTGCTGCGATTCTGTTTGAACATTGGCTGCGCGGCGAAATGCCAGCTAAAGCGTTGGAATATGCCGTTATCGCTGCACAGGCGGCGCTAGATCGCAGTGGTTACGCGGAAGCAATTCAGATAGCGCAGCAGGGTATGGCAATTGCGACTGCCAATAATAAGGTTTATTTGAAGTTGCTGCATGTGCTGGCAATGTCACAAATGCGTGCCACGCAGTATGAAGCGGCGCGCGCTAACTTTTCTGAGCTGCTTAAAGATGCACAGGCGCTGCAGGATGTCGAGTGTAAATTGTTGGCGCTTGCCGGGCTTTCAACTGTGGAATGGGAGCAGGGTGATTACTCTACGGGGTTGCGCTACGCTCGTGATGCCCGGCAGTTGATGGAAACGACAGCCGATATTGTAGATTTGCAGCTGTACGCACGCGTACATAATGCGCTGGCAAACTTGCTCTGGTATACCGGCGCATTTGATGAGGCTGAGGGGCATTACCGGCAGTCCTTGGCTTATTCCCGTCAGGCTGACCATCCGGCAGGGATAGGGCTTGCCCTTAACAATCTGGCGCTGGTAGAACAGGAACGCGGCGGCTATCCGACGGCGCTAAAGCTGCTGGAAGAAAGCCTGATTTACAAACTGAAGGTGGGAAATACCCGCAGCACTAGCATCACCTATGGCAATATCGGGCTGGTACAAACCCGTCTAGGGGAATACGATGCCGCAGAAGCCAGCTATAAGCATGCGCTGGAACTGGCGCAGCGTATTGATGATCGGGTTAGCGTCGCCAACATCATTGGCGAGTTAGGCGTAATTTCTGAAAAGCGTGGCTATTACATTGCCGCGCAGGAATATATGGAATACAGCCTCGTCCTGTGCAGGCAGGTTAATGATCGTCCGCGTATCGTCAATATGTTGATGAGCCTCGCTTATGTGCAAATGGCGTTAAACGAGATGCTTCCCGCAGCCAATCGCATTTGCGAAGGCATACAACTGGCGCATGAAATTGGCGCAACGCCGCGCGAAGTCGAATTTGTGATATGTGCCGCGCGCTGGTTGATGGTCAATGGCAATCGTGAATACGCGGCGAGGTTTGCCGGTATGGCTGCCGCGCACCCTACCATGATCGGCGATGTGATCAACGAGCGCCTTGCGCCGCTGCAAGCTGAACTTGCCAGAGTAATGGATCAACCATCCTTCGCAGCGGCCGTTGCACAGGGTGTGAACCTAATGCTGGAACAGGCGCGGGATGAAATTCAAAGCCAGCTTTGCGCGCGGCTTTCCCCATCTAACGTCAATGACGGCTAAAGGGTATTTCCGGTTATCCTCAGCCCGTGTCACGGGAGAGGGCGCGACCGCTAGATCGAGTGATACTCCCAAAAGCATTTTTCAAATGGCTTCTTAATCATTCTTGTACACCTGAATAAGAACATAAATTCTACTAACACGTAAAAATTGCATCGTTTTTATCAATCAACTCCCCCCAAAATCTAGGGGAATGGTTCTGAAATTTTCCATTATGATGATTTGGAAATTCCCGTACCCCACAATTTTTTTGTTTCCGTTTTTTCTAATTTGTATGGTAGTTCAAGAGGGTAAGGAACTTGTCATTCCCTGAAGTTAAAGTCAGCCAGACGACGCCTTTTCAGGGCTTAACGCTGGCACAGGTCGAAGCGAGCCGGCAGGCAAATGGCTCAAATGTTTTAACCCCACCAAAGCGCGATCCCTGGTGGAAACTGTACCTCGAAAAGTTTGAAGACCCGGTTATCCGTATCCTGATCATCGCGGCGGTCATTACCATTGCGGTGGGCATGGTGGACGGGCACTATGTAGAAGGTATCGGCATCATCATTGCGATTTTGCTGTCTACATCACTGGCCTTCTTCAATGAATACCGTGCGCGTCGTGAGTTCGACGTTTTGAATCAAGCCAGTGATGATCTGGCGATTAACGTGATTCGCGATGGCGCTTACATGACGGTACCTCGCCGCGATCTGGTGGTGGGCGATATGGTACTGCTGGAAGAAGGGCAGGAAGTTCCGGCAGATGGCATCGTTCGCGAAGCCGTTCAACTACAAATTAACGAGGCGCTGCTCACTGGCGAATCGCTCTCTGTGATCAAGAATGTCACCAGAGGCGCTGCCGAACACGACGAAGAGCAGGTGTTCAGGAGCACACTGGTCGCGGTTGGTCGCGGCATTGTTGAAATCTCTGCCGTTGGCGATTCTACCCGGATCGGTGAAATTGCCCGTTCAGCAACCGAAGATACGGACGAACAAACCCCGTTGAATGCGCAGCTTGAGCGTTTGAGCAAGCTCATCGGCGTGGTTGGTTTCTCGGTTGCGATGATTACTTATGTTGCGCTGGTAATTCGTGGCGCGGCAGTCGGTGACCTTGCGGTGCAAGGTGACGATTGGCTGTTCATCGCTATCCTGTCCGTCAGCGCGCTGGTGGCCTTAAGCCGTATCTGGCTGCCGATTGTGTATGATGCGTTTGAACTGGCCGGGCGTCCGCGTCAGCAGATGGCGTGGATGGAGCAGTCTGGCTTGATGGGCTGGCTGAAGCCTGTCGGCGTAGGTATCGGGCTTTTTATCATTGGTATGGGCACGGCGATTCTTCTCGGCGCGTTGCCTTCCGATCCTTCGCAATGGCTGGCTGCGGAAGCAGGCGTCCAACTTTTACGCTACTTTATGGTTGCGGTGACGATCATTGTGGTTGCGGTGCCAGAGGGTTTGCCAATGAGCGTAACCCTCAGTCTCGCCTACAGTATGCGCCGTATGACTGCGACCAACAACCTTGTCAGGCGTATGCCGGCAACTGAAACCGTTGGCGCGGCGACCGTGATTTGCTCGGATAAGACTGGTACGCTCACCTTGAATCAAATGCGTGTGGCAGAGACCAGTTTCCCCGGTCTGGGCGAGGAGACGGTAACGGCTGCGCTGGAAACAAAGGCTGCGCGGTTAGTCGCAGAATCGTTTACTGCCAATACCACCGCTAACCTCAGCCGTGTGCCCGGTCAGCCGGTAAAGCCGCTGGGCGATGGTACTGAAGGCGCGCTTCTGTTGTGGCTGGATGAACGCAATGTTGAATACAGTGCCGTACGCTCATCCACCACCATGCTGGCGCAAAAGCCGTTTGATGCTGACCTGAAATACATGGCGACTGTAGGTATGTCTTCCGCTCTTGATACGCCCGTTCTATATGTGAAGGGTGCGCCGGAAGTAGTGATGGCACACTGTGACAGCATTCTGCTGGAAGACGGCACTGCGGTGCCTGTTGACGATTTCAAGATCGGTATCGAAGAGCAGCTTCTTGCTTACCAGAAGCGCGGTATGCGCACGCTTGGCTTTGCCTATCGCCCGGTGGGCGCGGCGCTGGACTTCGATTTTGATGTACAGGTTCATCATTTGATCTGGTTGGGTTATATCGCCATTTCTGACCCTGTACGTCCTGAAGTGCCTGCTGCCGTTCGTGCCTGCCGCGATGCTGGCATTATGGTCAAAGTGGTGACCGGCGATACTGCTGAAACAGCTAAGGAAATCGCCCGACAGATCAATCTCTGGGAAAGCACCGACGATAGCCGCCCCGGCGCGCTGTTAACCGGCGCTGAATTTGCGGCGCTTGACGACGATACCGCGCGTGCTGCCGCAAAGGAACTCAAGATTCTTTCTCGCGCTCGTCCGCATGACAAAATGCGTCTGGTTACCCTGCTGCAATCGGCTGGCGAAGTCGTAGCTGTGACCGGCGACGGAACCAATGACGCCCCGGCGCTGAACTATGCCAACGTCGGTCTGGCAATGGGCAGCGGTACCGATATTGCCAAAGAAGCCAGCGATATCGTGCTGCTGGATGACTCGTTCGGCAGCATCGTCAATGCGGTCATGTGGGGGCGTTCGCTGTACCAGAACATTCAGCGATTCATCCTGTTCCAGTTGACGATCAACGTCGCGGCCTTAGGTCTGGCGCTGCTTGGGCCATTCCTCGGCGTAGAATTTCCGCTCACAGTGATCCAGATGTTGTGGGTTAACCTGATCATGGATACGCTCGCGTCATTGGCGCTCGCCACTGAACCGGCCGCGTCGGATGTTTTAAAGAAGAAACCACGTAAACCGGGCGACTTTATCATCAGCATTCCGATGGCGCGCCGTATTCTTGGGCTGGGTTTGGCTTTCATCGCTACGCTCGGCGCATTCCTGGTATTCATCCAGCGAGACGGTTCGGTGACCGAATACGAACTGACCGTGTTCTATGCGACTTTCGTGATGCTTCAGTTCTGGAATCTATTCAATGCCCGCGCCTTCGGACGCAATGGCTCGGCGCTGATAGGGCTAAACCGTAACCGCCTGTTCGGAATCATCGCGATTATCATTCTCATCGGCACAATCCTGATCGTTCAGTTCGGTGGCGATGTTTTCCGCACCGTTCCGCTTAGCTTGACCGACTGGCTGCTGATCATTGCGGTGACATCTCCGGTGCTCATCCTGGGTGAAGTGTTCCGCTATATTCGGAGTTTGGGCGAGCGCCAGCGGGCAGAAACTCCGCAGCGGGCAGAGGTCGCCAGCTTGTAACCCGGTTGAGTAGTTGGCGAGGGATATGCGCTTGCGAGCCATGTCCCTCGTTTTGTTTATCGGTACAAGTCTGTTATTGACCTGTGATGACGCTCGACTATCATTTAACTTCTGCCATGCATCATAAACCTATAACAAACGAAACCAGCTCATGACCACACTTCAAGGAAAAGACCGCGCCGATTACGTCCAGAATATGTTTGACCGGATCGCGGATCGCTATAACCTGATGAACCGCGTAATGACCGCAGGGCAGGACATGAAGTGGCGGCGCTTCATGCTGGATAAGGCGAAGCTGAAT
>CAZBPB010000214.1:0-2673 GCA_964493565.1 uncultured Pleurocapsa sp.
GGACTGGTTTCATGCCCGCATGGCAGCCGATGGCGTTCCTGTGGTTGTGGATTCTGATCTATCAATTGCGCGCATTGGATTGGTTACGCATGGAGAAGTTAGCGATCAGACTGCCAGTCAGCTAGCGCTGCTTACCCGCATTATCGTTGCCGCGGGTGGCACAGTGGTCGTGCCCCGGAATGATTTACTGCTGCAATCTGCCGCATTTAGCGATTCAATCGCCGCGAATGGCGAACTTCAGCCCACGATTGGTTACGCACAGCATATCGCCATACCCGGTTTTCATGTCATGGCAGCGCCTTCTCAGCATTGGGGCGAAATTCTGACGGGACTCGGCGCAGCCGGGGTCAATCTGTTTTTAGCGCACGTGCAGGCGCGCCCGATGCCCAGTCATCCGCTGATCCCACTGCTTCAGGTTACGTCTAGCCCATCTTTGCAGGCTGCCTATCTGCCCGATCTGGATGCCGTTCTCGCCGAACCATCAGCAGAATGGGCATATGTGCTGCTCAATCTGGTCGTTGAAACCCTTTCTCGTAGATATGTTCCGCGCTTAACCAGTAGTGGCAACACACAATTTCAGATCACGCGTGGTTTGCTGGGTATTTCGTTGTAAGCTTTGCACACGCAGCGATTTTTATTCGTCTTATACAGGACAGTGTGACATATTCTGCGTAGAATAGAACTTCATAGTTCATGCAGAGAACCCTACAAAGAGGAAATAGAATATGTTGAGACGTAACGTTTGGTTTGTTGTTCTTTGTCTTGCTCTGCTGTTTTGCTTTGCTGGCGTTGCCGCAGCGCAGGAAACAGCGACCAGTACTTTGCAAATCGGGCAGCCCGCGATTAGCTATGTCGCCGCGCCCGAAGAAACGGTGAGTTACAGTTACGAACTGACCACGCCGCTGGCAGTAACCTTGCAGGCGATTGGGGATACCGCCAAGCCGCGCATCTCCATCTATCAAAATGGCGCGCTGCTGGCTTCCCAGCCCAACAGTGAGGGCGCATTTATCGTCAATTTGACTACCTTCCTGAATGCTGGCTCGTATCTGGTTGAGGTTGGTATTGCGGGCGCCGAACCGGGTATGGTGGTGCTGATCGTTCAAAATGAAACCCCCGTTACGGTAACGCCCTTGTTTGCCGGTACTGCAGTGACCGGTGAAGTAACTGTGCAGGCACCATTGGCGCTGTACAGCTTTTCGGCGCTGCTTGAGCCTGCCTATCTGTATGTTGAAAGTGCGCTTGAAACCGGCGGCCCAAATGTTCGTCTGGTAGATAACACCACTAGCTCAACCATCGGCAGTTTGAGTGCTTCGGCGTTGGGTGGACGTTTTCGCTTACCAGCAGGCTCATCCACGCTTCAACTTGAAGTGACTCACGATGCCAGCACTTCGCCTGTACCCTTTACTGTCTGTTTTGTGGCGGTAAGTGCAGGCGACTGCGGCGCTCAAACCATCCCTGTGGCACAAACCGCCGAGGTTGAAACTCCCTCCGCTGATATATGTACGGTGACGCCTAATTCCGGTGGCGCGAATATTCGTCAGTCTGCCAGCGTGAATGCTCTGTTAATTGGCGCGCTGCCCGGTGGTGCCGCCGCCGAGGTGATCGGTATTTCGCCGGACGGCACTTTCTACAATATTCTCTATAACAATCTAGATGGTTGGGTAGCACTTTCCGTAGTGAACGCAAGCGGTAATTGTGCTGCTGTGAGCGTGATTACGCCGCCCGTAATCATCCCTCAGCCAACGCCGATTCCGCCCACCAACACACCAGCGCCACCCACCAATACATCGGTGCCGCCTACAAATACGCCGATTCCGCCGTCACCAACCCCCGCAGGCCCGTGCTTGATCACCATGACCGGCCCGCAGTTGGTCTACACCATCCCGAACGCCATTCCGGATAATATTCAGGATCAGGTGAACGCTGGATACGAGCTAATTCCTGTCGGCAGGTTGGCTGATAATTCGTGGTGGCGTACCAACTATGCCAGCGCATGGATCGAAACCAGCGCCTTTGGCGTGACCGCGATGGTATCCGGTGACTGCACAGGTCTGCCTGTAATCTCGCCGTAAACGCTCAAACAACCAGTGTTTCAAAGACGGGGCATCTGTAAAGATGTCCCGTTTTGCTTTTTCTGAGGGCTGAGGGGATTTGGCATGCCATCGCTCGCCCGGGCATCCTTATCCATAACTAACGTTAATCAACCCATTTCTGGAAATAGTTCCCGGCAAAGGTTGTTGAAGCCGCAATATACGCGTTCGTGTTACACTCTCATTCAAGCAAAATGAGGGAACACAACATGCCTTCAACGCCTTTGACCGAAGCAGAGATTGAACAGCACCTTCAAAAGCTAAGTGGTTGGGTGCGCGAAGGTGGAGCGATCTACAAGGAATTTCAACTGGAGTCTTACGCTGCAGGGCTGGCTTTTGCCACTGCCGCGGGGGTCGTTTGCGATGGCTTGAATCACCATCCTGATATCACCATCGGCTGGAAGAAAGTAAAGATTCGCTTTACCACCCATGATGCTGGCAGTCAGTTGACCGAATATGATTTCAAAGCGGCTGCCGCTGTACAAGGGCTTGGGTATCCGCGCGCATGAACCTGCTGCGCCGGCTGTTTGGCGTGCCGCATGAAGGGCTGCATGTGCTGGCGCTCTGGCTCATTGGTCGCAGG
>CAZBPB010000214.1:2683-3468 GCA_964493565.1 uncultured Pleurocapsa sp.
CAGGCCAGAACGCGTAACCAGCACACATGTGGATATCCCCGGCGATCTTTCAACCGGGCGGTACGTGTTTGTCGCCGTATTTCCAACGGCAGTATTCCTGTTTATCGCTGCGGTCGGGCTTGCAGGGATGGTATCTGCTGCTACAACTTTGCAGTTCGGGATGGCGCTTGCTGCGGCCATCGTCGGATCAGTCGGTACAGTAGGGGGTATGGGTGATTTGCACCTGATCACGCTGCGATTGACACAGGACGCGGAGCTGGCACAGCATGCAAAAAGAGTCGATCCCGACGATAAACACCCCGACGGTCAAAGTAAATCCGGCTGAATCCAGCCAACCGACTGTCATTAGCCGGCCTTTGCAGGGGCGAACGCTGCTCATTGCCCGCGCTCTCTGGGTTGGTGTTACGGTACTCTCAGTCACGCTTTTCCTTCTGGCGATCCCCGCGCGCATTGATCTATTGCTTCATCCTGCCCCCGATTTACAAACACAACTTAACGCAATTGGCCTATCAACCACCGCATACACGCTGCTAGTTGCCGGGCGCGAGATCGTCTTTGCCGTCGCTTTCATGATGATCGGCGGGATTATTTTCTGGAGGCGTAGCGACTCTGGTCCCGCGATCTTTGCCTCAACCGTGATGATCGCCTTTGCCGCCTCCGCCGGCCTGCCGTACTGGGTGTGGGCGGCGCCGTTAACGGTGACGGTGATTTGATGGACGCTCACGGTTAGCCTCCTTGGGCGCGCTGAACGGCACTGCGCAGGGCGCGCAGCGCGAGGGTTTTGA
>CAZBPB010000214.1:3478-6933 GCA_964493565.1 uncultured Pleurocapsa sp.
GTCTCGTTTATATAGATGCCAGCCCGATCCTCTATACGCTCTCACGTCTGGTGTTAATGATCGGCTTTGGCGGCGCGCCCATCCTGATCTACACCTTTCCCGATGGGCAGTTTGTCCCCCGCTGGACGCGCTTTGCAGCGATAGCATGGCTGGCTGTGGTGATTCTGCAATTTCCGACGCATGAAGGCTTATTCGTCTATGTTGATGGTCAGCGGCGCATACTGCCAACCACGCTGGCACTCTATGCTTTCTTCCTGCTGATTGCTGTCTATGCGCAGGTATTCCGTTTCCGCCGTTATGCAGACAAAGCCGGACGACAGCAGACCAAATGGGTGATGTTGGGTTTTGCTACCGGTATCTTTGCTCTCATTCTCTGGTATACATCGGTGCTGCTCTTTCCGCTGTCAGAAAGCCCGACCGCAGTTCGTATCCTGCGCTTGCTAATTGGCGAAACGCTCTATCTATTCGGCTTCATCGCCATCCCTCTCAGCATTGCCTTCTCGATCCTTCGCTATCGCCTTTATGACATCAACCTGTTCATCAATCGCGGGCTGGTCTATGGCTTGCTGACTGTCGTGCTGGCATCCGCGTTCACTGCCACTCTGTTTTTGTTGAAGGCGGCGCTTGAAGCGATTTTGGGTGGTTCGCAAAACACCACTGCCGCGATCATTGCTACGGCTATGGTTGTTGCGCTGTTCGCGCCCACCCGCCGCCGCATTCAAAATTTCATTGATGTGCGCTTTTTCGCAAAATCTACTGCCAGCAAAGCCATTACCGTACCCTCAGGGACGGCGGGACGTCATCCCGGCACGCTAACCGGCAAGCAAGTCGGCCCTTATCTGATAGATAACATCATCGGGCGCGGCGGCATGGGCGAAGTCTATCACGGGGTACATACCGCGCTTAACCGCGAAGTCGCCGTCAAAGTGCTGTCTCCGGAATCGGCGCAGGAACAGGAGATGAAAACCCGATTCGAGCGTGAGGCGCGCATTATTGCCGGAATCCGTCACCCCAACATCGTCACGGTCTACGACTATGGCGAGTTTGACGGCCAGTTTTACATGGCGATGGAATATTTGGACGGCGAACTGCTAAACCACAAATTGCGTTCAGCGCCTTTTGGATTGGAAACCGCGCTTCCAATTCTGCAAGATGTAGCCTCTGCGTTGGATACCGCTCACGCGCGCGGGCTAGTTCACCGTGATGTGAAGCCCTCGAACATCGTGCTAGTGAAGCCAGAGGGGAAAGAAGTAGGGCGTGCTGTTTTGATGGACTTTGGCATCGCCAAAATTATGGAAGGCGCTACTGGCATCACCCATTCCGGCATGTTGGGCACAGTAGATTACATTGCGCCGGAACAGATTTTACATGCTGGCGAAGTAGATAAAGGGGCAGATATCTATGCGCTGGGCGTAATCACCTACCAGATGTTGACTGGTAAACTGCCATTTTCAGGCGCAAACCCCGGTCAGCAGTTGTACGCTCATTTGCAGCAGTCGCCCCCTGATCCGCGTGAATTGAAACCCGAAATTACTCCCGGGGCAGCGGCGGCCATTTTGCGCGCGTTAAAGAAATCGCCCGCTGAAAGACAGACTTCAGCAGGCGACTTTGTGATAGAAATGGGAGCAGCAGAGAAGAAGTAACGCCGCTTTGTACGTCCCTTAGTGATCGTTCTACGCCTTCAACTGCTGGAAATACTTCTGGCGGAATTTGCTCACCTTCGGCGCAATGACCACCTGACAGTATCCCGCATACGGGTGCTTCACGAAGTATTCCTGATGATAATCCTCTGCCGGGTAAAAGGTATCAAGCGGCGTCACTTCCGTGACAATCGGGTTTGGCCAGATCTGCTCGGCGTTGATCTCCGCGATGGTTTCCCCGGCTGTCTGCTTTTGCTCCGGCGTATGGTAATAGATCGCGCTGCGATACTGCGTGCCCACATCTGCCCCCTGCCGGTTCAGCGTGGTCGGATCGTGAATGGTGAAGAAGACGTGCAGCAGATCCTTGAAGCTGATCACCGAAGGATCGTACTGGATCTGCACAACTTCAGCATGACCGGTACGCCCTGTGCAAACCGCTTCGTAAGTAGGGTTTGTTACGTTGCCGCCAGCGTAACCACTCACAACGTCGGTCACGCCCTTCAGTTCATCGAAGACCGCCTCTAAACACCAGAAGCAGCCTCCTGCAAGTGTAGCAGTTTCCATATTTTGCGTCCTTTGGTGAACTTCTCTACAGATATAGACGCGCTGAGATGTTAGATTCTCAGAATTTCTATTGCAATCTTAATTCTGTTAAGTCTAGCGATGGCCCTTCAATGCAGGCTGCAACTGCGCCCTTCTTTGTGTTGATCAGGCAGCTTTCACATGCGCCTACACCGCATGGGAAGGGAGGGCGAAACACCCCGAACAGGTAACTGGAGGGAATGTCGTTGCGTAGTTCGGTGAATAGCTGCCAGATTCGCCGGAAACTGTCCATCTCAACTTCTGGCGCCACCGTGATAAACACCTGATCCGCCCAGCCAACAGTCGTAACGCGGCTTGGCCATTGAAAATCACTGTCCCCGTGAATGATCTCAACTTCCGGGGGTAAATGGTCAGTTTCATATTCTGAGGCGCTGCCCAATAGCAGCAAGGTTACGCTGACCTGATTTTTGACCAGAGGCTGCACCGGCATCAGCAGCGGCGTTGGCGCGGTGTTGTGTGCTACCAGCAGCACATTACGCAGGGTACGCCGGAAACGGAACGGCTTGCCGATCAGCCCGGTAAGATAAATCACGCTGCCCGGATCATAATGTTCGCCAATTGGGCGTTCTATCGTCAGCGTATCTTTGTCAATCTCAACCGGGAACCACAGGTCACGCAGATAAGGCTGCAAAGTATCGCCATCAGGACGGTATAACATTGCCTGACCGGCCTTTAATGACAGAAGCGATGGGTCAACCGATAAGTCAAGGCGTTGATGAGTGCTGTTTGCCCGCCGAATGCGTTGGATAAGTGCCTGTGTTTCTTTCATAAATCCTGTTCAATCAGTACCAGTTGATGAGTATTCGATAACAAATTTCGAGACATATTAACTGTAATTGTAAATTTAGTGTAATCCCGGTAGACAAACCCTGCCGGAAACCCTACGCTATGCAACACCTAAACGGACGTCGCATTAAGGGAGAGCACATGTCGCGTACCGTAAAGATCATCCTTGGTATTGTAGTGGCAATTGCGCTTGTGGCAGTAGTTGGATTTCTGTACATATATATCACGGGCGGCAGCGGCGAAGCCAGCGCGCCACTCACAGTCGAAGAAATTGACGGCGGCGCAAATGCACTTGTGTTCACCATTGTGCCGGAAGAGTCATTGGTCAGTTTTGAGCTAGACGAAGTATTGATGGGGCAGCCCAAGACGGTTGTCGGCACCACCAATCAGGTCACCGGTCAGATCAGCGTGAATCCTTCATCACCT
>CAZBPB010000215.1:0-6903 GCA_964493565.1 uncultured Pleurocapsa sp.
GTCGCACTAGCAGCAGTTCAGGTATCGGTTTTGCTATTCCCTCATCGTTGGTCAGCCGCGTGGCTCAATCGTTGATCGCCACCGGTCGCGTAGACTACAGTTATCTCGGGATGAGCGGGACAGACATGAGCCTCACTTTGATTGAAGCGCTGAACTTGCCGAACACAACGCAAGGCGTGGTCGTTTCAGGCGTTGAAGTTGGCAGCCCTGCGGCGTTTGGTGGATTGTTGAACCCTTCAGGCACTGAAAATCGTCTGAACTCAATTGACATCATCACTTCAGTGGACGGTATCCCGGTCAGCGGCATGCCAGACTTGATTGCCTACCTTGCCAGCAGCACTCAACCGGGGCAAACCATTAACTTGAGCGTTCTTCGCAACGGTCAAACGATTAACCTGCCAATCACCCTTACAGCACGTCCGCGTAATTGATCGGTTGGTAACACCGACTCCCATACCACAAAAGGCGAGATTATTTGTCATCTCGCCTTTTGTGTCTTTTGCTCATGACTCGCCACGCCTTAAGGTATAATGGAGTTTGATTTCGTGTATCAAGGATAAGCGCTGCCCAATGCGGCGATATTTGACGCGGGCGATGATGCTCTGTTCATTCGCAATCGCCCTGTTCACCGGGCCTGTCGTCGCGCAGGAAACCACCCCCGAACCGACTATCGAAACATCTGCTGGTGAAGGCATTGGCATCACTTACGGTGCGCGGCGGCAGGGTGAAATTTCGGATGCCAGCCCGCGCGAAGTGTACGTTTTTGAAGGCTTAAGCGGTGAACTTCTGCGCTTGACGCTGGACGTAACCGATGGCGATCTTGCGCCAGTGGTGCTGATCGTTGACCAAAACGGGCGCATGGTGAAATCGGCGGAAGCGGGCGGCTCACTGCGGCTTGATCCCTTACGCCTGCCTGCAAGCAGCGTTTATTCAATCATCATCTCGCGATTTGGCGGGCCACTCGGTACAACCTCTGGCAGCTATCAACTTGAACTGGAACGCATCGGAGCAAGCGCAGACTCTGGCAGCGCACTTCGCTATGGCGACTCGGTCATCGGGGAAATCGGCAGCAGCGAATCTAATCTGTATTACACCTTCCGCGCGGGGCGTGGGGATATACTTACCCTGCAAATGCGGCGACTTTCCGGCGATCTCGATCCTTTTCTGCAAGTGACGGATAGCACAGGACGGGTGCTGGCTGAAAACGACGAGATTATCGGCTCTGGATCGTTGGACGCGGCGATTGATTCGCTCATTATTGAAGGCAGTGGTGTTTATGTAATCATCGCATCCCGTTTTGGCGGGGAATCGGGAAATTCCAGCGGTGATTTTCTATTGACGCTGGATACCGCCGCCAACAGCGCGCTCGGCACCAGCGCATTGCTTGCTATTCCTATTGAGCCAGATCAAACGGTCAGCGGCACACTTTCAGATGAGCGTTATGCACAGTTTTACCGCTTTGAAGGCCGCCGCGATGATGTGATCAGCGTGCGCATGTCGCGTACCTCTGAAGGAAACCTCGACGCATTTGTCGCCATTGCCGATGCTTCACTGAGAGAATTGAGTTCTAACGACGATACCGCCGGATCACAAAATGCAGCGGTTGAAAACTTTGTGCTGCCAGCCGATGGCATGTACTACATCATTACCACCCGCTATGAACGCGCCAATGGCTCTACTAGCGGCGGTTATACCCTGCAAATGGAAAATACTGGCAGCGTATTTACAGGCGTGGAAACCGGTTCGCTGCGATTGGAATATGGAACGAGCGTGGTTGGCTTCATTGATGATGCCGCGCCCGAAACGCTGTATGCCTTTCAAGGACAGCAAGGCGACGTAATCACGCTTGCGATGAGCCGCAGCGATGGAAATCTCGATCCGTTCTTGAGTTTGCTTGATAGCAACATGAATGTACTAATCAGCGATGATGACAGCGCTGGTCAGCAGAATGCGCGTATTGATCGCTTTACCCTTCCCTCAACCGGGATTTACTATGTTCGCGCTTCACGGTTTGCCAATCCCGATGGTGGCATTCCTACCAGCGGCAGCTATCTGCTGGTATTGGCGCAGCGTTTCGATTAGGAAAATTGATGTCCCGTAAAACCATTCTCATTTTCGCAAGCATTGCCCTCCTCGCTGTTATCGTGATTGCCATGACGGCACTGCTTACCCCAACGCAAACCAGCCCGGCAGCAGAATCTGCATTAGCCTTTGTACAGGCAGTTAGCGAGGGTGTTGACGATGTCGCAATGCCGCTGCTTACCGGAGAAGCGGCGGCTTATGTGGCTGAAACCTGCCCTGATGGCAGCGTATCTGCCTGTGTGGCGGCCCTGATTCCAGAAGAATGGGGGAATTACGTTAGCACTGTATTTCGCCGCGCTGCGCCGGATGGAGATCACTGGAATATTGACCTGATTTCGACCTATGAGCACGATCTGGGCGGAAGCGGTGTTTGTATTTATGTACGCGCTGAACAGGACGAAACTGGAAATTTTAGAGTGGCGCAATATGCCGGTTTCATCAACTGCGGCGATCCTTCAACGCGTAACATGGCAAACAATCCCGATGCGCCCAACCGCATCCCTCCAACGCTGGAATGATACATTTCCCCTCCTTTACCAGCTTTCTGGTTGACGGCAGAAATAAACTGCCGGCTGTCCTTATGATTCCGGCGCTGCTACTTGCTGCCTGTGCGCCATTCCAATCACCGGGCTTTTTACAGAACACGCCGGGCGCGCAAGTCATACTTTACGATCATGGCTATACAGGCGAGACATTCAGCGTTAGTTATCCACCAGGTTGGCGCGTGATCACCCCGCCCGCAGAAGCGCCTGAGTCGGTAGTACTAGCAGGAGAGGATTGCCAGATCGTACACATATCTACGATCCGTATTGAGCCATCCGCCCCGCCAGAATGTCACGCTGATCAGATGCGTTTCGAAACACTGGAACAGCATGGCGTTTATATCTATGGCGGCGCGCCAGCAGGCCAGTGGGACTCGTTTGAGCCGCTTCTTTCGCAGATTGCTGCATCGTTAACCACCAACAATGATTGAAAAGGCAGGCTTCACAACTCTGCGCCAGTTGTGGCTGGCACTACTGATAGTGCTGCTGGTTGCTGTTGTGGCGCGTGGATTACTTTTAGCCAGTAACAGCGTATCTTTTCACGCCGATGAAGCCGTGGTCGGGCTGATGGCGCGACACATTCTGGAAGGCGAACGCCCTACCTTCTTCTACGGACAAGCCTATATGGGAAGTTTGGATGCGTGGCTGATCGCCGGCGGTTTTGCGCTGCTTGGTGATTCGATACTAAGCATCCGCATCGTGCAATCAGTACTTTATCTTGGCGTGGTAGCAGCAAGCTTCTGGTGCGCGTGGCTGCTCACACGGCAGGTCACAGCGGCATTGATAACAGGGCTATTGTTCGCCATTCCGCCAGTACTGATGGCGCTGTATACCACCGCCACGCTAGGCGGGTATAACGAAACCCTATTGCTGGGCACATTGATCATCATTCTGGCTTATACGCTGGCTCAGAATGAGCTGCGTTCGTGGTGGAGATGGGCAGCAATTGGCCTTTGCTCCGGTCTTGGCTGGTGGACGAACGGCCTGATCGTGATCTACTTAGTTCCTGCCGCCCTGCTGCTGCTGATCGGATGGATACGACAGTTTCGTAGGGGGCGTGGTTGGCCTGTATCAGGTGGAATTGCACTGGCAGTCATCGCATTTATGATCGGCAGCGCACCCTGGTGGAGTTATACGCTGCAAAATGATTTTGCTCCGCTGCGTTTCTACATCGGCGGTGCGCAGGGATTGGGCGCGGATATTGTGGCAATTCCCTTTGGTGAACGGCTGATCGGGCTATTTTTCCTCGGTTTTCCGGCGTTGATGGGACTGCGTTTCCCATGGGTGGCGCAGCCATTTTTGCCGCTCATCGGGATCATCGTCGCGATCCTGTTTGTGATTGCTGTAATCGCGTCATTCCGCCAACGCACACTTACAAAAGATACACGCGGGTTGTTGTTGGGTATGATCGGCTGGTTTATGCTTGTTTATCTGATGACGCGCTTCTCCAGCGATCCTACCGGTCGTTATTTCCTACCGCTTACACTACCGCTGTTTACCCTGTTTGGCGCGTGGATCGCCAACATGCGCCGCAGGTGGTTGCAAGTTGGACTGACCGCAATCGTCGTTGGCTATTTCGGTCTCGGTCAAATTTCGGCAGCATCGGCGTCATTGGGCTTTACGACTCAATTCAATACTGCGCAGCATATTCCAAATGATCGTGATGCCGAACTGATTGAGTTTCTGGAAACAAACGACCTGACACGCGGTTATGCCCCTTACTGGATCAGCTTCCGACTTGCCTTTTTAAGCGGTGACGAGTTGCAATACAGCGCCGCCCTGCCGGACAAGCCGAATACTGAATATCGTCCAATTGACGAACGCTACCCCCCCTATCGGGCTGCTGCCGATGCCGCGTCGCGCTTCGCCATCATTACCGCCGGCAGCTTAGGGCTGGATGCGCTTGTGGAAGCAGAATTAGAAACTGCCGGCGTTACTTACCAGATAGAAACGATTGGCAGTTACCGGGTGTATTATGATTTCACACCGTCAGAACTTGCGCCGCGCCCTCCGTTTTGAGAACTACCCGTTAGAGTGATCAGATCAAGTCAATTTGGGGTTACACTATCTATAAAAATCGGGGTACCAATACCCGCTTGTCCTTCATCACAGTTGAACATTTCCGCCACATTCCGATTAAATACTAAAACATCACATGGCTGATCCGGCATGACAGCACAACTAACCGCAAGCGAACAAATTGCAGCCCAAATTCTCACTCCTGAAGCGCGGGAGATGGATCGGGCTTTACCTGAGTGGGCGCGGCGCACAAACCCGATTGTCAAACGCCAGTTGGGCATGTACTGGAAATTGATGCCGTTAGATGTCACCCGCATTTCGCGGCTGTTCATCTTTCAGGCGATACTGATTCTCGCATCGATCTGGCTGCCGTTTTTGTTCACTATATTGATGCCGATGGCCGTTGTTTCTCTTGTACTCTTGCCCATAACCTTCGGCCTTTATTTATATGTGGTATTGCAGGTTGGTATGGCAGCAGCTACCAGTATGGTTGACGAAAACCGCTGTGATTCGCTGGATTTGCTGCGCGTATGTCCACGACCATTGAATGAAATTCTTTACAGCAAGGCGGCGGCGGCTGTCTGGCGTCAAATTGAGAATCTGGGATTGGTACTGTTGGCTGCGACCTTGGCCAGTTTGCCAGTGCTGGTCATCTTGTATGACCGCTGGTACGGCACATTTGATCAGCCTGTGTTGTCCCGTATTGTTGTAATCCTGGCACTAGGCACCAGTATTTTACGTGTACTGTTGGAATCAATGTTGGCGGCAACTATCGGGCTAGCCGTCGGTTCGGGCATGAGGCGGCGTTTACCGGCCAGCGTGACCACAGTGCTGCTGCTTGTTACCTATTTCGCCTTTATCAACCTGATCCGCCTACCAGCGTGGGGAGGTGAAATGCGGCTTATTGTGGATGTCATCATGCCAACGCTGCTGCCAGTACTCATCATGCCAGCGTGCATACGGCTTACCATCTGGCAAATCGAACGCAACTGATCAACTCGCATTCGTATTCGCCCGACGTCATCAGCCTCAGCCGGATTAAGCGCTCATCCAATTTCGCGCTCACGCGAAGCATCAATCCAGATGTTTCGCTGCACAGTCAATTTCCCTTATTGCATAACTCATTTTACAATTTCAAGAGGTGTTTCACTGGCATGACAGCCGCCTACCCTTTCCTGTACAATACGCCAGAATGCTAATAAGCAGCACCACTGGAGTTGATATTACTCATGAAGGTCGGTCTTATCGGATTTGGCGTAGTCGGGCAGGGTTTTACAAACCTGGTCAGCCAGAAAAAACAGGATTTACAACACCGCTATGGTCTGGATATGCAGATCGCTGCTGTAGCTACCCGTTCGCGCGGAACGCTGTATGCACCGGATGGCCTTGCACCTGACTCGTTGTTAGCGGCGATGAACGCAGGCAGTCTGGATTCCTATCCCGATCAGGCTGGATTACAGCGCGGGCTTTCCCCTTTAGCACTCGCTAGAGAAGGCAAATTCGATGTCTTGATCGAAGCCAGTCCATCTAATTTGCAGGATGGGCAGCCCGCAATAACGATTTGCGAGGCAGCGCTTAATTCTGGCAAGCATATCGTGTTAGCCAATAAAGGCGCGCTTGTCTATGGCTTTGACACCCTGAGCAAAATGGCTGCGACCAATAGCAAACAACTTTTGTTTGAAGCATCGGTCATGGCTGGTACCCCTTCTCTGCGTCTGGGCATACAGGCATTGGCAGGATGCGCTATCACTGAAGCGCGGGGCATTGTCAACGGCACGACCAATTACATTCTGACGCAAATGGGCGATGGCTTGAACTATGCGGATGCTCTGGCGGAAGCGCAGCGGTTGGGCTATGCCGAAACCGACCCGACGGCTGACGTGGAGGGATGGGACGCAGCCGCCAAAGCTGTGATTCTAGGCGCGGCGATATTTGGCAGACAGTTCGCGTTCGACCAGATGCAGGTGAAGGGCATCAGCCAGCTTACCGCGCAAGATATTGCTGATGCGACTGCCGCGGGCGAGCGCTGGAAATTGATCGCGCGGGTAACGCCAGACGAAGCCTCTGTACAACCCATGCGCCTTCCAGTAAGCCATCCGCTGGCAAATGTAAGCGGGGCTACAAACGCCGTGACCTACACAACCGACCTGATGGGCGATATTACGCTGGTAGGTGCTGGAGCAGGTGGTATACAAACAGGCTTTGGTATTTTGAGCGACCTGATAGAAATACACAGGGTAACCGGCATTTGACCTTACCT
>CAZBPB010000216.1:0-6359 GCA_964493565.1 uncultured Pleurocapsa sp.
CCAGCAGCGTGCCGCTAATAGTAATCACCTCGCCATCTTCCAGCGTCGCCTGTGCCGAAACCACGCTGGCATAATCGCCTGTTTTCAGCCCTTTGGCCTGCGTGACCGCGATACCGCGTTCTGCTGCCAGCACCGGCGCGTTGATGTAATTCACGGTGTCGCTCAATACCGGCGCCAGAATGCCTTTAAGCAGCGCCACCGTCACCGGCTTGACGATGCCGCCCGCCTCTTCGCCGCGATATTCCACTGCAATCCGCCGCACCCGTGCCCGCGCCAGGGTTTGCAGAATTTTCCCCATGCGCTCTGCCAGTGACATATACGGCTGCGCGGTTTCATAATCGAGGCCGGGCATGAAGGGCAGGTTGACTACGTTGCGATAGTCTTCACCGCGCAGCGCGTCCAATACCTGAGACACAATTTGCAGCGATAAATCCTGAGCAGCTTCGACCGTGTTATCACCGATATGCGGCGTGTGGGTCACATTTTCCATGCCGATCAGCGGGCTGTTATACGGCGGTTCTTCGTTGAAAACGTCCAGCGCCGCGCCGCCCAGATGTCCATCTTTTAGCGCCGCCGCCAGCGCCCCTTCATCTACCACGCTGCCATGCGAAGTGTTGATCAGCCGCGCGCCGCGTTTCATAGATTGTAAAAACGCCTCATTGACCAGATGGCGGGTTTCCTTGGTCACAGGCACATGGATACTGACGAAATCGGCGCGGCTTTGCAGTTCCTTCAACCCGACCAACTGCACCCGCTCATCGCTGATCTCATCGTCGCTCAAATATGGATCGTAGGCTAGCACCGTCATGCCAAAGGCCAGCGCGCGCCCGGCGACCACCGATCCGACGCGCCCCATGCCCACCAGACCGAGCGTTTTTCCTTGAAGCTGGCTGCCAGCCTGCCGCTTGCGATCCAGCAGCCAGAAGCCTTCCTTCAGGCTGTTGTGCGCGCTGACCAGGCGGCGGCTGAGCACCAGCATCAGCGTGAGCGTAAGTTCACCTGCGGCGACCGCGTTTGCGCCGGGCGTA
Source organism: uncultured Pleurocapsa sp. (assembly GCA_964493565.1). Lineage (GTDB taxonomy): Bacteria > Chloroflexota > Anaerolineae > Aggregatilineales > Phototrophicaceae > Flexifilum. Next base: position 1,029 of record CAZBPB010000216.1, read on the forward strand.
TTCATGACCACAATGCCGCGATTGGTGGCGGTGTCCATATCCACCCCGCTAAGCGAAGTGCCCACCCGCCCGATCACCTTCAACTGTGGCGCGGCATCCAGCAGCGATTTGTCCAGATGCACATCGTCACGGCTGATGAGAGCGTGGGCAGTCGCCAGCTTTTCGCGCAGCGCCTGAATATTCGGCGCGCTGGTCAGCAGTTCGGCATCTTCCGCCTCGCGGATCAGGTTCAAGCTGGCATCGGTCAGGTCAGTAGCGACAAGGATGTTATAGGTCAAAATGGGGTGTCCCGAATGTGTTCAAACAAGTGTGAGAAATGATAGCACGGGGAAAGGCGTATCGAAATGTTTTACCGCCAGCAGATGTAGGGGCGCGATGTATCTGCCGCGCCCGTTTTCTACCCGAAGCACTCCAATGCTTCTAACGCCGCCTGTACTTCGCTCAGGCTTTCGACCACATACGGCGTAATGCTGGCGAAGCCTTCAGGCGTGCCGTGTGAGAGATCGGGCACGGCAATGGTGGTCATGCCTGCGGCCACACCCGCGCGCGCGCCATTGCGGCTGTCTTCCAGCGCAAGACAGTTGGCGGGGTTCACGCCCAAACGCCGCGCCGCTTCCAGATAAATATCCGGCGCGGGCTTGCCTGCCGCCACCTCATCACCGGTGACGCGCACCGGGAAATAAGCATCCCAGCCGTGTTCCGCCACCACGCCGTTGATCACCGCCATTGGTGAGCTGGAAGCAATGGCAATTGGCACGCGATTCGCATCCAGATAGCGAATCAAGGCGTCCGCGCCGGGGCGCTGCGGAACGTTGCCGGGAATCGTGACCAGAAAATCGCCCACCACTTCTTCAATCAGCGCTTCTTCGGTATCCGGCAGTTGCAGCGCGGCGCGCATCTCCCGCCAGAAATCGTTCATCCGCAGCCCCACCAGTGGCATACGCACTTCGTCACTTAGCACCTTACCGCGCTTGTCTAACAGGCGGGTTTCCGCCACTTCCCAGACTGGCTCGCTGTCCACCAGCAGGCCATCCATATCGAAAATAACCGCTTCAGGGCAAGATGTGAGTGTGAGCATGTGTATATTTCCGTTTTAGAGAACAGGTGAAAATCATACCGGCGTCATCTATAACGCCGGTTAAATCGCTTATACAGGGATGAGATGCGCCGCGTCTGTTTATGCTTACTCGTTTACGTGATCGAATGCAGTCTTGAATGCCGCCTGATTTTCCTCGCTCTTGAGCGTCATGCCGCCATCCAGCGCCAGCGTAATGCCTTTTTCAAATACCGCCTGATGCGGCGTGCCGATCACCCGCGCATAGCCGGTTGTCCCCGCAGCCAGCGGCAAAATCGGCGCCAGCGTGTTCACCGGTACGAAGGCGTCGGCTTCCGCCTGTACTTTCGTCCGCGAAACAACGCCACCAAATCCGACGAACATATCCACCACCGCGCGCGTCGCCAGATCAGAGGCGCCATCGCCCACCATCAGGCGGCGACCATGCCTGCTGCCTGCCAGCTCCTGCACGATGCGCGGCTTGCCGCTGGAAACCGTGAGCGGGCCTTCATTGTAATCGAGATAGGTTTGCTTGTTGCGGGCAGCCGGTTCGTGATAATTCCACCATTCGCCCGACAGCTCGTTGTATTCCAGTTCCACCGCGCGAATGTGATCCGGCGCCACGCCCAGCCGCTTGCCGAAGCCGCGCACCGGTTCAGCCAGCCCACCGCTGATGATGAACACCTGTTTCTTCAGAAAGCGCAGCGCGGCAAGAACCTCTACTGCATCCGGCACCAGCGTTTCCCAGTATTTTTCCTCGATGGCCTTCAACTGCTCGCGGGTCGGGCGAATGGCTTGCAGGCGCTTGCCGTACACCTCTTCAAGCTCTAGTTCGCCATCCATCGCCTTCTGGGTAAGCACGCTCACGCGAAGTTCTTTGCCCTTGAACCTGGCAAGCTCGTCAATGCCCTCGATGCTGGAAAGGGTGCTGTCGCAGTCAAAAAAGATCAGGTCGTAAGGCGCCCAACGCGTGGTCTGCACGGGAAATCCTCTACTCACAAGCAGCGTATAAGGGTAGCAGAATCAAGCAAAAGTTCCGAGTGCTGAGTTCTGAGTCAAAGAAGTAAAAGAATGTTCACAAAATTGAGATACAAGCGGAAATATAAAAGTTTCTCGTGTTACTCAATACTCAGAACCCGGAACTCAGAACTTCATTCTGCTGCAATCGCTTCGGCTACCGCCAGCAAATCCGCCGCGCAGCCGGGCGGAAGCGCGTCTGGCGGCAGGGTTCAGCCACTAGCCAGGCGCCGCAATTGGATCTCGTCACGTCACGCTAATCGCCAAGCCGCTGGTGTTCAAAGCGAGTGATCTGATCGATTTGCTGTTGAGTCGGGCGAATAAAGGGACGCACGCAGCGAATGCGCTTCCAGGCATCCTCAGCGCTCAAACCTGTGCTGACCAGATACGCCGCCGCTAATGTGGGGGCACGCCCTAGCCCTTCACGGCAGTGGACATACACCACGCCCCCGTTTGCCAGTTCTTCCGTAATGAAATCGACGCCGTGTTGCAAGAGTTCGAGTGATGGCGGCATGCGGTCGATAACAGGCAAATGCAAGTATCGGTCAGTCGCGCGCCCCAAGGCTCGATCATCCCGTTCGGCACGCATGTTCAAGATTGCCGTCACGCCGCCCGCTTTCAGCCGTTCTAGGCCCGCTCGCGTGTGCTGCGGCCCAACTAACAAATTGGGCAACACCCGCGAGAACCGGTCGAGCGGTGTGCCGAACAGCGTCCGGTGGGATTGGTCGATAGCCTCCCTGATCGCGTCCATCGGACGAGTGGTTAGCAAGCGCAGGAAACTGCCCAGTGGGCGTACTGGTGTCATAATCTGATCCAGTGCCAACTCACCGACGGCTGCGTGAACCGGCGCTTTGGGGACCAACACCTTCAGCGTTCCGGGCAGCAGGCTGGCCGAGACCGGTGTGTCGCCAATCGGTTCGCCGTCGGATATGACCGGCTGGGGTGGATCCGACTCAATCGTGATTTCGCGTCCCTGCCAGTGCATGATGGATGGGTCATTGCTGACCAGGTCACTGGGCGTCTGGTTAGCGGGTTGGCGCAGGAGCAGCACATCAAGGAGACCATCGTCAATCCGCACATTGGCAGCGAATTCAACCCCCGACAACCCGATATTGACCGAATTGGCAATCATACACGAGAAGCCGATGACTTCATGGGTTTCGCCATCGACCGTGATGCGATAGTTTGCATTGGTGAAGTCGGTGCGCGTGGTTTGAATGGCGGACAGGGTATACGCAAGCGATCCGAGCCGATCCTTGGTCGTGCGGTCGGCGTTGTTAACCATTTTGGCCTCGAAGCCGATGCCCAACCGCAACAAGAATTTCTCTTCACCGACCAGTCCGACGTCAATTGACCGGATTTCGGCGTTTTCACTCAAGAGGAGCTGTGCCGCATCGGCTAACACCCAGGGGATGCCCAGTTCGACCGACATGACATTGCCCGTGCCGCCAGGGAAGATTGCCATCGGTATACCGGTTCCCATCAAGGCACTGGCGACTTCCATTACCGTGCCGTCCCCACCCAGTGCTGCGACAATATCCGCGCCATCATTTACCGCTGCCCGGGCAAAGGCGAAAGCGTCCCCCGACTTGCGTGTGATCGAAATGTCCCAGTCGATCTTGTTATAGAAGACCCGGTTAAGGACGTTGAGAATCGGCTTGTCGCGTCCGGCTGCCGGGTTGACAATCACGTGTACCCGCTTAAATGATGCTGCCATCTTCCAATCTCCCATCATAAGCGAACCCGGGTTGCGTCGAATGCGCTGTTTCCTACGACTGCTCTACTACTATTGATGATCTGGTGCGGATTGATCTACCCCTAGTTTAATGGAGTAACAGTAGCTCAAGCAGCTATCGTGACCGGCGCGGCATAGGGCGATGCCGAAATGCTGCTACAGCCGGTTGTAGAACACCTCAATGGAATTCTACCGCTTCGTACACGGCTACTTCGCGCAGCGGGTGCGGTGATTACCGCGCTTTCTGCGACTATTACCTAAGAAATGTAAGGGATAAAAGCACAAAAGCATCAAACATTTGTTCGTGATAGAATTTCCTCAAGACGAAGCCATAAACCAAAGTTACTATATGGAAAATGTTACACAGCTTACCTTCATTGATTTGTTTGCAGGTATTGGCGGATTTAGAGTCGCTTTTGAGCGGGCTGGCTGCAAATGTGTTTTTTCGTCCGAATGGGACAAGTTTGCTCAAGAAACATATCTAGCAAATTATGGTGAGCGTCCCTTTGGGGATATTACAAAAGTTGGTTCCAGCGATATACCCTATCACGATATCCTCACAGCCGGATTTCCCTGCCAGCCATTTAGCATCGCAGGAGTTTCAAAACACAATGCGCTTGGTAATGCACACGGATTCGAACATGAAACCCAGGGAACTCTTTTCTTTGATGTAGCTCGAATCATAAATGAAAAGAAGCCTGCTGCCTTTGTTCTTGAAAATGTTAAAAATCTAACTACGCATGACAAGGGTAAAACTTTTCGTGTAATACTTGAAACTTTAAGAGAAGAGCTAGGCTACCAGGTATTTTATGAAATTCTGGATGCACGTACCCTTGTTCCACAGCATAGAGAACGTATTTACATTGTAGGGTTCCGTGAACCTCATGATTTCTGCTTTCCTCAGCTCCCCAATCTGTCTCCTAAAGTAAGCGATATTTTAGAAACTAATGTGGAAGATAAATACACCCTAACTGACCGTCTATGGGAATATCTTCAAGGATATGCGCGAAAGCACAAAGAAAAAGGAAATGGATTTGGTTTTGGATTGGTAGACCTTAATGGTGTCACACGAACCTTAAGCGCACGCTATTACAAAGATGGTGCAGAAATACTCATTCCGCAGAAAAGTAAGAATCCCCGCCGCTTGACCCCCCGCGAATGCGCCCGTCTTATGGGTTATCCGGACAGTTTCCAGATTGTTTGCAGTGATACGCGAGCGTACAAGCAGTTTGGGAATTCAGTTGCCGTACCAGTAGTTGAGGCAATTGCGCATGAGGTAGTGAAATGTCTGGAGACGCAAAATATCGAGGCACCACAGTGGGAAACTGTCCGCCAACTCCCCCTGATGATGTAACAGCGGAGCAAATACAGACGATCCTGACAGGGTGGGGAAGACAACATTTCCGTCCGTTTCCCTGGCGAACGCCTTCAATAGAATGGCATGGCTTAGTAGCCGAGATACTGCTACAGCGAACGCGAGTTATTAGCGTCATTCCTGTACATCAAACATTCGTCCAGCAATTTA
>CAZBPB010000216.1:6369-6895 GCA_964493565.1 uncultured Pleurocapsa sp.
GCAGACGAGTTATGAAGAGAAAGTAATCAAATAACAATGGAATTGTCTAACGTATTTACCGCAGTAGCAATTAAAACCTTACGAAGGGTTGACCTTCCGAATTCAGGCTCACACCAGCACGAAATCAATGGGGCCGCTTCTCTGCGGGATTTTTTTCGGACGGGGGATACTATAAAGGGAAAGTTGCTATGGTTCTATTTTGGGGATGGTGCAACCCCGGAAAAATCCGAAAGTGATTTTACTTTTTACGATGCACGCGCAAAGAGCGCAGATCGTACTGGACGTACTGAATGGCGTCTGTACTACAGCGGAATTTTTCTTTCAAAAGCATCTGTCGGTGACGTTCTCGTTCTTGCAAAGGACAAAAGTGGCGTTATCTTCGCCCTTGTTTTTGAGCAAAATTCTAACTGGTTGCAGGCAGCGAGAATCCTTTTTGGCTTTGATGCCCTACAAGACTCATTCCAGCTACTACCTGATTCAACGCTCGAGCATCAAACACTTGAATTTACACGACAGCAAATCATAG
>CAZBPB010000217.1:0-6879 GCA_964493565.1 uncultured Pleurocapsa sp.
GATTGATATTCTGCCTGCCGCTATCAGCGTACTACGGCGCTATCGGGGCGATCTCGCCACTGGCAAATACAAAGAGCTGGCTGATTTTCTGCCGATGTTTCCAAAACAGCTTAAACTGGCAACACGGATTAAGGCGCTATAGTGAATGAGGTTTTGCGGTATTTGCGTCTTCCGCAAGGCAATCATCGCTTACAACGCCGGGTTTGAATTTCAGACCAATCAGTCCATTTCCCTCTAATATCTCATGCGCCGCTAAAGCGTTTTTGTTATAATCAAAAATTGTCTGAATAACTTCAGGCGTGTTTCTTATATCAAATATTGGTCTGGGAGAAGGCTGCCATGCGTATTAAAGTTTTGCTGTTAGTTCTCGCTTTGATGTTGGCGCTTAGCACAATGAGCGTGGCTGTAGCGCAAGATGCACCCGCAGTGACGCCGGTCGCTTGCGAAGAACCGGGCGCGCTCACCATGTGGGTGTGGGACGAAAACTGGGCAACCATCATTGGCGAAGCGATCAACGAATGGACTGCCGACTACTGCCCCGGCGCAACAGTTGACCTTCAGGTTCAGCCGTGGGCGAATTACTGGGATCTTCTGCGTACTAACGTCGCTGGTGGCGATATGCCGGACGTATTCAACATGTCGCAGACGAATGTCGGCTTCTATCAGGAAAATGAAGCACTTCTGGATCTTCAGCCGTATCTGGATGCCGCTGGCATTGACACAAGCGTTTGGGGCAGCGGTATGGTTGATCCCTATCGCGCCGGCGAAGAAGGCGATCTGTATGCCTTGCCAGTGAACTGGGACACCATCGCGATTTACTACAACAAAGACCTGTTTGATGCAGCCGGTCTGGAATACCCGACCGCTGAATGGACATGGGACGATTTTGCGGCTGATGCTGAAGCCCTGACCGACGCCGATGCCGGTGTATATGGCGCCGCCGTGTACAGCGAATATCAGGCGGGCTGGCCGAACTGGGTTGCAGCGACGGGTATTGCGCCTGTGATCGCCAGCGATCACACCACCTGCACGCTTACCGATGAGGGCAGCGTTGAGGGTCTCAGTTTCCTGAAGGGCTTGCTAGATGCGGGTTACATGCCTACCATCAGCGATCTCGGTGGCTCTTCTGCTGATGATGCCTTCAATGCGTGGCTGTCTGGCCGCGTGGCGATGGTAGCGGGCGGGTCATGGAAACTGCCAACTGCGCTTGAATCGTCTGAATTCAACTGGGATGTGGTACAACTACCACGCAACCCCGAAACGGGCCGCAGCCGCTCCATCGTTCACTCCGTAGGCTACGTTGGTGCTGCTAATACGGATACCCCTGAACTGGCCGCTAACCTGATCATCTTCCTCGGCAGCGATGCTGGTCAGCGTTATTTCGCTGAAGCGGGCGGCGTTGCCCCGGCAGCACCTTCCCAGCAGCAAACGTGGATTGATGCTTTCGGCACCGATGCCGTCAATATTCAGACCTTCGTGGATGCGCTTGAGGACTCGCAGGGCGTAACTGTGTTTGACGAAGTGTGGAATATTGGCAACACGGAACTGCCGGTCAATATCTTCGATCTGGGCATGTCGGTAGAAGAAGCGACTGCCCTCGGCTGCGAAGCGGTTGATACTGCCGTTGCCGGCATGTAATCAGCGCGAATTTGCGTTATAAACACGGGGTGCAGTTAATAAGAGCTGCACCCCTTTTATTTAATACTCAGAAACCTAAGTAATCGCATGTCTGTACTACTGAACTTTTTTGGACATACCCCACTGGCACGGCGTAAAGCATTCTGGGGGCTTGCGCTGATTGCGCCGAACACCATCGGGCTGATCGTTTTTTTCGGTATTCCGGTGTTGATCGCCTTCGGCCTTTCCTTTTACCAGTGGAATGGTATTCGCGCGCCTGAATTCGTCGGGCTGGACAACTTCACACGGATTTTCCGCGATCCGATGTTTGGCCGCGCACTGGGTAACACCATAAAACTTGCGCTGATGGTCATACCGTTGAACATGGCGCTGGCGCTAGGCGCGGCGGTACTGCTCAACCAGAAGCTACCCTTCCGAAATCTTTTCCGTACCGTCTATTTTCTTCCAGTAGTGACTTCAACCGTCGCTGCATCGGTAGTGTGGACATGGATTTTCCAGCCAAGTCTCGGGTTGATTGGTGTGGTTCCGGTACTAGGTGAAATGCAGTGGTTGACCCGACCTGAACTCGTGCTGATTCCAATTGCTGCTGTCACCATCTGGCAGCGACTTGGCTTCGACATGATCCTATTTTTAGCCGGCCTGCAAAGTGTACCCCGGGTGCTGCATGAAGCGGCGGTGATTGACGGCGCGAACCGCACTCAACGCTTTTTCAATGTCACGCTGCCTATGATTTCGCCTACCTTGTTTCTTGTTTTGATTTTGAACTTCATTTCCGTATTTCAGGTATTCGATCAAGTCTTCATCATGACCCAGCGTACAACTCCGGGCGGTGTAGGTGGCAGCGCCACCACACTTACATTCCTGCTCTATCAAACCGGCTTTGTGCGCTCAGAATTTGGCTACGCCTCAGCTATCGCGCTGGTCTTATTCCTGATTGTGTTACTCATCACCGGCGTGCAGTTACGGATGCAGCGACGGTGGGTGTATTACGAATCGGAGGCTGGCTGATGACAACGAAAGTTGTGGGTAGCGCCGATCCGGAGGAATCGCTGCCCTACGATTACACCGGCATCGGGATCAAGATCGTCAGCTACGTAATTTTAATCATCGGCGCCTTCTTCATGGTGCTACCCTTCGCATGGATGGCTTCAACAGCCTGCAAGCCTGATGCTGAACTAGCAATTTCACCGATCCGCTTCTTCCCAGAAAACCCATCTTGCCTGGAAATTGCGGGCCAACTTTACGAGCAATCGCCTAATTTCAATCGGTATCTGCTGAACTCATTCATTGTGACGGTAGCAAGAACGCTCGGACAACTGATTACCTGCTCGCTGGCAGCCTACGGGTTTGCGCGTTACAAGTTTCCGGGTCGCTCGCTGCTGTTTGCTATGAGCCTTGGTTTATTGATTGTGCCATTTCAGGCTATTCTGATTCCTGAATTTGTGCTCATCAACAGTTTAGGGCTGAGGAATACGTTTGGCGCACTGATCGTTCCCGGCGTTTTCAGCGCTTTCGCGCTGTTTTTGCTGCGACAGGCATTCTTGCAAATCCCGATTGAACTGGAAGAAGCGGCAGAAATTGATGGCGCAAACCCGCTGCAAATTCTGTGGCGCATCACGCTGCCCCTTAGCATCCCGGCGGTAGCGGCTTTTGCAGTGATCACTATTCAAGCAGCATGGAATGATTTCCTGTTCCCTCTGGTGGTCGCCAATACGGTAGATACACGGGTCGTGACCATTGGTATCGCTCTACTTCAAGGCCAGCGCGATACACCCTATAACCTGATCATGATGGGATCGTTGATTGCAACGCTGCCGATGCTGGCGTTATTTGTGCTGCTACAACGCTACTTTATCGAGGGTGTGGCACAAACCGGGCTGCGACGCTAAGCGAAGCATGATTAAAGCCAAATTTAGTCATTCAGTAACTAAACCGCAGGGGAAAGCGATGTACGGGCTGATCGGCAAACTTACAGCACAAAGTGGGCAGCGGGATGCGCTTATGCAGCACTTAATGGAGGGTGTAAAAACATTACGCTTGCTAGAAGGCTGTCATCTTTACGTAATCAGCGCCGCTAAAGACGAACCAGACGCTATCTGGATCACAGAAGTTTGGGAGAACCGTGAGGCACATCAGGCTTCACTGGCAAACGATGCGATTCGCGCCGTGATCACAGCGGCACGTCCTCTCATTGCCGCCCCGCCTGAAGGCTTTGAGGTCGTGCCTGTTGGCGGGGTCGGTCTACCTGATCAGTAAATTATTTATACTGGCAGTACGGCGATAATTTCACCGTCATTCCATTCAGGCTCAGCCTCTAAATGCTCCATCATCCGAAGGAAAAATTGATGCTGTTCAGGGTTACCGGCATTGGCGTGATAAGAGGCGCGGTCTGTAAACTGAATCACAAGAATGAGGTTTTGCGGGTCGCTATCCATCTGGTAAATCGTGGTTGAAATGAATCCCGGCACCGGCCTGCTTTCTGCCACCTCTGCCCATGCTTTGAAGGCTTCCAACTGGCCAGATTTTACGCGCAGTTTTGCAATTGTGCCGTACACGGCGCCCTCCGAAATAATCTCAATGACTGTATCTGCTTTGACGCGAAATGCTTCATTTTACATAATATGCCGATCTCATCGGCGCCGCAATCAGGATCAAAATGGAATTAGCTCTGCGAAGCGCCGCTCACCTTTGCTAAAATTAACGCCTATCAGAACATCATGTAAATTGCCCGTATGAGTGTAAAACTTCGCAATTGGCTTCTACTAATCGTGATCACGATGCTGGTACTAGCCGCCGATCAGATTAGCAAAACTATTGTCCAGCACAATATGTATCTCGGCCAATCAATAGATGTCATCAATCCATTTTTCGCCATCACCTACAGCGAAAACAGTGGTGCATCTTTTGGCTTCCTACCGCAAGCGGGTGACATTTTTCTGGTTCTGGCATTTGTCATTGTCATCGGCCTATTCATCTTCTTTCCCCGCATTCCGCAGAGTGCTGCGCTCACACGTATTGGTATTGCGCTAGTATGTGGTGGCGCGCTGGGTAACGCGATTGATCGCCTGGCTCATGGCGCTGTGATTGACTTCATCCACTATCAGATTCCCGGCGTGATCTCCAACGTTTCCAATCTAGCGGATCATGCTATTGTGATCGGCGTGATCCTGATTTTGATTGATAGCTGGCGATCTGAAGGTAAGAAGAAAGAAGCAAAGTTAACTGAAACTACCCTGCCCGTTGATGCCCTTGAAGCGGCTGAAGATGAACAGGAAAAACCTGCCTTATGACGGCGATTTTGCCGGCGCTGCTTCCCGGCGCAGAACCCTATTTTTGGCGAGGAAGCGCCCGCGCAGGCGTGCTGCTGCTGCACGGATTTTCCGCCTCTCCAGCCGAAGTGCGCTGGCTAGGTGAATATTTAGCGGAAGAAAATTTCACGGTTTACGCGCCGCGCCTGCCCGGTCATGGGGCTGATTACCGTGATTTGACCCGTGTACGCTGGCGCGACTGGGTGCTATCCGGATTAGATAGCTATCATCTGCTTGCGCAGCAGTGCGAAAAAGTGATTATCGTAGGGCATTCAATGGGTGGATTGATTGCCCTACTTATGGCCGCACAATCCGAAATACTCTCTCAAGCCGCTGGCGTATGCGTAATGGCGGCTCCGCTGTTTTTCTCGCGACGAACTACAATGCTCGCCCGTTATGCAAAGCCAATGCTGCGTTATTCTGATCAGACAGATCGTTCGCGTTTTGCCGAACAGTTGAAAACAGAACAGGCTCTGCGGGGTGAACACCCTGTGGGACGTGTTCGCTACAACCGCTGGTCAACCAATGGGGTGCATCAAGTCATTGAACTGGCTAAAGCCGCAAACTATCATTTGAGTGAGATTCTTGCGCCGCTACTGTTGATCTATGCAGAACAGGATAGAACTGCCCCACCCACCAATGGGATGCACATTGCAAGCGTTGCAACTTTTTCTACAGAACTCCGTATAGTAAATGAAGGTGGGCATATCCTGACACAAGATCAGGGTAAGACGCAGGTCTTTGAATGGGTGTCCGAATTTGCCCGTACATTGACGGGTTTAGTGGAGAGTTAGCACAACCGCTATGAACGCTATTGATATGGTTATTGACCAGTTTCTACTGACGTGGAAGCTGATGTTTGACAAGCGCGTGCCGATCACAGCCAAACTGGTACCGATCGCGGCAGTACTGTATGTTCTTTCCCCGATTGATTTTATTCCGGACTTCGTGTTCGGATTGGGACAGCTTGACGATATCGGCTTGCTTATCGCAGGGATTAAGACCTTCGAAATGATGTCTCCCGCCGATATAGTTTCTGAACACCGCGAGGCGCTGCGCCGCCGCCGCGCAGACGACGCGACCAGTGTAGTTGACGCGCCAGCGTGGAAAGAAAAGCGCAAGAACGGGTAAAGCTTTTGTTAAACACCGCCACTTTCATCACTTTCAAGTGTTTTGACCTGTGAATCCAATCAAATGATTGCCTCACAGGTCATTTTTCATGCGCGTTGCCCTATTCACTGAAACCTTCTTGCCCAAAATTGATGGCATTGTCACCATCTGTTGTTTACTGCTGGATCATTTGACCAAGCGGGGAATTGAGACAGCAATTGTCGCGCCGGGACGTGGCATTGAACGCTACAATGAAACCAAAGTTATCGGCGTGCCCAATATTGCTTTCCCTTTGTATCCCGAAATTCGCGTTGGGCCGCCAACGCCGAATACCTACAATCAGCTTAAAGCCTTTCAGCCAGACATTGCCCATTTCATTCACCCGATTCTGATCGGCATTCCCGGCGTACTAATGTCCAAACGGTTGGGCATTCCAACTGTCGCTTCGTTTCATCTGGACGTTGCCCGTATCGCCCACCACTACAATCTCGGTTTTGTGGAACCGGGCATTGATTTTATGACGAAAGTGGTTTTCAACTCGACGGATGCGGCGCTAGCACCTTCACGTTTGATTCAGGAAGACATGACGCGCATTGGCATCAAAGATGTGGGGCTGTGGAAACGCGGTGTGAATGCTGATAAGTTCAACCCGCGCTATCGCAATACAGATATGCGTAATATGCTCTCGCAAGGGCATCCAGAAGATACGCTGCTGCTGTATGTCGGACGCGTCTCGGCGGAAAAACAGGTGGATCAAATCAAGACTGTGCTGGAACAGGTGCCGGGGACACGGCTGGCGGTTGTGGGCAACGGCCCCGCACGC
>CAZBPB010000218.1:0-6655 GCA_964493565.1 uncultured Pleurocapsa sp.
ACAATTTGGAGCAAACATCATGGGATTCGGCAGACGACAGGAAAGACGCGAGGAGCGCCGCGAAGAGCGCGGGCCGGGTGGTCATGGCGACGGCGGCGACCACCGCTACAAGATGCGCCAGAAGATCGCCGCCATCGGCGATGATTTCTGGATCGAGAACGGGCTGGGGCAGCGTGTTTTCAAAGTAGATGGCAAGGCACTTCGTGTGCGTGACACCTTAAAAATCCGCGATGCATCCGGCAGAGAAGTCGCGGAACTTCAGGAACATCTTGTGACCATTCGGGACACGATGGAGATTTCGCGGGATGGTAAGACTATTGCCACCGTCAGAAAAGCGCTGGTTACCCCGCTGCGTGGACGTTTCAGCGTTGATGTTGCAGGTGGAGCTGATATGGATGTTCAGGGAAATATTCTTAATCACGAATATAGAATTTCGCAGGGCGGGCGCGATATTGCCGAAGTTTCCAGACGCTGGTTCCGAATTCGTGATACCTACGGAGTGGAAATTGACCCGGGGCAGGATGATGCCCTGATTCTGGCAATCACTGTAGTAGTAGATCAAATGTCTCACGATGTTGGCTGACGGCAAAAACACATGATTGAAGCAAAGGGGGTTACATGTCTGTCGGGATCGTAGAACAGCCAAAAAAGAAATTCACCTTCCCTACCGCCTATACCATTCTTGCCCTGCTCGTGGTGGTCGTCGCCCTGTTGACGTTTATTATTCCGGCGGGGCAGTACGATAAAGACGAGAACGGCCTGCCTATTCCCGGAACCTATCACGCAGTCGAAGCCAATCCTCAACGATTAGGAGATGCTTTTCTCGCGCCCATCAATGGTATGTACGGTATTCAGGACGGGGACGGCAATGTAAACGTCTACAACAGCGGCGATCTGTATGGCGCTATAGACGTAGCTCTGTTCATTCTGGTCATTGGCGGTTTTCTCGGCATCACAATGAAAACCGGATCGATTGACGCTGGAATTGCTGCTGTCGTCAAGCGGTTGGGCAATCGCGGCAAGCTGCTCATCCCCATCTTGATGATCGTCTTTGCTGCGGGCGGCACATCCTATGGCATGGCTGAAGAATCGCTCGCCTTTTACCCGCTCATCATCGCAGCACTGATCGCGCTCGGCTATGACGCGCTCACCGGTGTTGCTGTGGTTCTGCTTGGTGCTGGTATCGGCGTCCTCGGTTCCACCATTAACCCCTTTGCAACCGGCATTGCCACCGGTTTTGCAGGCATACCACTCACGGATGGGCTGCCTTTACGCATTGTCATCCTCGTGCTTGGCCTCGCCATCGGCATCTGGTACGTGATGCGCTATGCCGCCAAAGTCAAAGCCAATCCCGAAAAGTCTTATGTCGCTGAGCAGCGCGAATCCAATGAGAAATTCTTCTTACGCGCTGATACGCAGACCGAAGCGCCTGAATTTACAACGCGGCGAAAAGTAATTCTCGTCTTATTCGGGCTGTCGTTTCTCATCATGATCATCGGCGTGATTCCGTGGTCAGATATCGGCATCAACGCAATTGCTACCCGCTACTGGTGGTTCGCTGAATTGACCGCGCTGTTTCTGGTTATGTCCATCGTCATTGGCATCGTCGCCCGCATGAGCGAACCCGAACTGGTCAACAATTTTGTGGATGGCGTACGCGATATGGTTGGCGTTGCGCTGGTGGTTGCGCTGGCGCGCGGCATTTCAGTGATCATGACCAACGGCTTGATCATAGACACCGTTCTTTACTGGTGCGAACAGGCGCTATCCGGCCTCGGCCCGGTAGTGTTCATCAACGTCATCTATCTGCTTTATCTACCGCTTTCATTCCTCATTCCATCCTCGTCCGGTCTGGCTACGGTCACCATGCCGATCATGGCACCTCTAGGAACCTTCGCTGGTGTTCCCGAAGGACTGATCGTCACGGCTTACCAATCAGCGTCCGGTCTACTCAATCTGTTCACGCCAACCTTCGCAGTCGTCACAGGCGCGTTGATCATTGGTCGAGTGCCTATTTCAACGTGGTGGAAGTTTGTAATGCCGCTGGTTTTGATCTTGGGCATACTTACTATGGTGCTGTTATCCATTGGCGCTCTAGCCGCTACATAAATCACTTTTCACATATACCGCTAGCTAAATTGGGGAGTAGGAAACAATGCCAGTCAATCTTAAAGGTCGCAATTTTCTAAAGGAGCAAGATTTCACGCAAGAAGAATTCAAGTTCCTTCTCTGGCTTTCCAGAGAGCTAAAAGCTGCAAAGTATGCGGGTTACGAAGTACAGCGCATGCAGGGGAAAAATATCGCGCTGATCTTTGAAAAAACCTCAACCCGCACCCGCTGCGCCTTCGAAGTTGCTGCCTACGATCAGGGCGCACATGTTACCTATCTGGGGCCAGAAGGCTCTCAGATCGGCAAGAAAGAATCCATGAAAGACACCGCCCGTGTGTTGGGGCGCATGTTCGACGCTATCGAATATCGCGGCAAGGAACAGGCGGTTGTCGAAGTGCTTGGCAAATATGCCGGCGTCCCTGTTTATAACGGTCTAACGGACGAATTTCATCCAACCCAGATGCTTGCCGACATTCTAACTATGACCGAACACAGCGATAAACCGCTGTCGCAGATCACCTACGCCTTCATGGGTGATGGCCGTTTCAATATGGCCCGATCCTATCTTGTCACCGGTGCGCTGCTGGGAATGGATGTCCGTATCGTTTCGCCAAAGCACCTCTGGCCTGATGAAGCTTTAATTCAGGAAGCAAAGGCGCTGGCAAAGACCACTGGCGCGCGATTGAACCTGACCGAAGATGTGGCTGCCGGCGTCAAAGGCGCGGATTTCCTGTTGACCGACGTATGGGTTTCAATGGGCGAGCCTGCCGATGTATGGGGTGAGCGCATCAAATTGTTGAAGCCGTATCAGGTGAATGTGCAGGCAATGGAAATGACCGGCAACCCCAACACCAGGTTCATGCACTGCTTACCGGCATTCCACAACCGCGATACCGAGGTAGGTGAGGATGTTTTCCAGAAGTTTGGCGAATCTGCGCTTGAAGTAACCGAAGAAGTTTTCGAATCGTCGGCATCCATCGTGTTTGACGAGGCTGAAAACCGTATGCATACCATTAAAGCGATCATGGTAGCAACCATCGGAAGTTGATCGGATCGTAACGACCTGAAGGAAGTTTCATGGCGGCGGCGATTTTCTGGAGCGGGTTAGCAAGTTCAACCCTGTTAATAGGGTTATTTCTAGCCTATCGAAATCTGGTGAGCAACCGATGGATAGGGTTGCTGCTCGCATTCGGAGCAGGCGCAATGGTCTTTGCGGCTTCCATTCAGCTCATCTTCGGCCCGCTGGTGGAAAACAGCGGGCATGGTGTGCTGGTCACAGTTGGTGTTGCCGCTGGCGCGCTTACCTACTATTTTTCCGATAAATGGGTAGACCGTCGAGGTGGCGCTGACCGTATGGACGTTGACGGCGCTCAGGCAAGCGGATCGGGAACAGGCATCTTGCTAGGTTCTCTCCTCGATGGAGTACCCGAGTCACTGGTGCTGGGAATCTCGCTGGTGAGCAGCCCGCAAATTTCATTGGCCTTCATCTTCGCGGTTGCCATCGGGAATATTCCGCAGGGGTTAGGCAGCGCAGCAGGGATGATGAAAAGTGGCTGGTCAAAAGCATCAATTACCAGATTAAACCTGCTGGTATGCGCTCTCAGTGTCGCCGCTGCAATGCTTGGCTATATCGTCGCCGGCAGTACTACTGGCGCCACCGGCACAATCTTTGATGCTTTTGCGGGTGGGGCGCTTCTGGTCATGCTGTCCGATTCAATGATCCCTGAAGCCTTCCAACACGCGGGCAAGGAAACTGGTCTGGCGCTGGTGCTTGGCTTTGGGACGGCGCTGGCAATAGGCGTGTTGCAGGGGGCGCCGTGAACAGAAATGATGTCTACACGCAAGGAGAGATAGCATGAGAATTGTTGTAGCGCTAGGGGGCAATGCGCTGCTCAAACGCGGCGAGCCAATGACAGCCGAAATGCAGCGCGCCAATATCCGTATTGCTGCTCAGGCGCTTGCCCCTGTTGCCGCAAAACATCAGTTGGTGCTCTCTCACGGCAACGGCCCGCAGGTGGGGCTGCTGGCGCTGCAGCAAGCCGCCTATCAAGAGGTTGAGCCATATCCCTTTGATGTGCTCGGCGCGCAAACCGAGGGCATGATCGGCTACATGCTTGAACAGGAACTGGGAAATCTTGTCCCCTTCGAGGTGCCTTTTGCCACTATCCTCACCATGATCGAAGTGGATCCCGATGATCCAGCATTTCAGAATCCGACCAAGTTCATCGGCCCGGTTTACGAAGAGTCTGAAGTGAAGGAACTGGAAGCAGCAAAGGGCTGGACATTCAAACTAGACGGCGAAAAGTGGCGGCGGGTTGTGCCTTCTCCGTTGCCTGTACGCATTTTTGAGCACCGCCCGATCAAATGGCTTCTGGAAAAGGGCACGATTGTGATCTGTGCTGGCGGTGGTGGCATTCCCACCATGTACGATCCGCAAAATCAAGGGAAGTTAATCGGTGTTGAAGCTGTCATTGACAAAGACCTTGCCAGTGCGCTGCTGGCCGAGGAGTTAGGTGCTGATCTGCTGGTCATTGCTACCGATGTGGATGGTGTATATATCAACTTCAAAAAGCCAGATCAAATACGACTTGGTCGCGTAACTGTCAGTGAACTGAAAGCCTATTTAGAGCAGTTTCCGGCAGGCTCAATGGGCCCCAAAGTAGATGCGGTCGTTAGTTTTGTTGAAAAGACGGGCAAACGGGCAGCCATCGGTACTCTGGCCGATATTGAGAAGATTGCCTCTGCTGAAGCTGGCACAATTGTAGAACCGGACTAGAGAAATTAAGGGGATTATGCGATGACCGAATTTGGTGTTCATTCAGAGGTTGGCGTACTGCGCAAAGTCATGGTCTGCCGTCCCGGCCTTGCTCACCTGCGCCTCACGCCTGATAACTGCAATGACCTGCTGTTCGATGATGTAATCTGGGTTCAGGAAGCCAAAAACGAGCATTACAAATTTGTCGAAGTGATGCGTGATCGTGGTATTGATGTCGTGGATATGCATGACCTTCTGGCTACCACTATGGAAGATCCTGAAGCTCGCGCGTGGGTACTGGATCGCAAGATCAACGCGGATCGCATCGCGTTATTTGCAGTTAATGAGCTGCGTGGGTGGCTTGATGGACTGCCCGCCCCCGAACTCGCTGAGTTCTTGATCGGTGGTATCGCCACCAGCGATGTGCCTATCCCATCTTTTGAGCAGTTCAGAAAATACCTCGATCCTATGGGGTTTGTGATCCCTCCGCTGCCCAACACGCAGTTTACCCGTGATACCTCCTGCTGGATTTACGGCGGTGTAACCGTAAATCCCATGTACTGGCCTGCTCGCAGGCAGGAAACTCTGCTCACCACTTCGATATACAAGTTCCATCCTGATTTCAAAGGCAAGGTAAAGATCTGGTGGGGTGATCCTGATGTTGATCACGGCATGGCTACGCTCGAAGGTGGGGATGTAATGCCCATCGGCAACGGCGTCGTCCTGATCGGCATGGGTGAACGCAGCACGCCTCAGGCAGTGCTTCAAGTGGCAAAATCGCTCTTTGCTAACGGCGCCGCGCAGCGCGTAGTTGGCTGTCGCTTCCCCAAAAGCCGCTCTGCCATGCACCTCGATACTGTGTTCACACTTTGTGACCGCGATCTTGCCAATGTCTTCCAGAAGGGCGTGGATGAGATCGAAACCTTTAGCTGCTACCCCGGCGATAAACCCGACGAAATCAGGGTTATTCCCGATGAAAAACCCTTCCTGCATGTGGTTCAGGAAGCACTAGGGTTGAAAAAGCTGCGTGTCGTTTCCACGGGAGGCGATTGGTTCGCGCAGGAACGCGAGCAGTGGGATGACGGTAACAACGTAGTTGCTTTAGCGCCCGGCGTGATACTCGCTTATGAGCGCAACGTTCATACCAATACCAAACTCCGTAAGGAAGGAATTGAAGTCATCACCATTCGCGGCTCTGAACTTGGGCGTGGGCGCGGCGGTGGTCATTGCATGACCTGCCCGATCATCCGTGATCCGGCGTAATAAATTGCGGTAATGAACTGACGCAAGGCGGAGCGATTTCCGTTCCGCCTCTATGGAGCAAAAATGATGGCTACGCCAACAGCCACTGTACGCACCATAAAGCCGCCCTCTTATCTGGACGCTGCTGCGCCCATTCTCTTGCTCATTCTTCTGGTCATCCTTGCCCAAACGCTCTTCGGTGGCGACTCTACTACCGGGCCGTTTCAGGTCGCGCTGATTGTCTGCGCGCTCTTTGCAGGATTGATCGCCCGTAAAAATGGATACACCCTCAGCGATGTCGGCAAACATGCGGTTGAGGGAATTTCTTCGGCGATGGGGGCTATTTTCATCCTGCTTGCCGTTGGCGCGCTCATCGGCACCTGGAGCATGGCGGGAACCACCGCGACGCTTACTTACTACGGGGTACAACTGCTTAGCCCCCAGTGGTTTTATTTAGCATGTGTCATCATCTGCGGGCTGATTTCGCTCAGCATCGGCAGTTCATGGACGACTGTTGGCACCATAGGCGTGGCGTTGATCGCCATTTCG
>CAZBPB010000218.1:6665-6872 GCA_964493565.1 uncultured Pleurocapsa sp.
GCGCGGTAATCTCCGGAGCGTATTTTGGCGATAAAATGTCGCCCCTTTCAGATACCACGAATCTATCGCCTGGTATCGCCGGTACCGATCTCTACTCACATATCCGCGCTATGTTATGGACGACAGTACCTTCTATTGTGCTTACACTAATAATTTTCGCATATCTCGGCCTCCGCGCTGAAGTGCAGGGAACATACGATCCTGCAC
>CAZBPB010000219.1:0-6859 GCA_964493565.1 uncultured Pleurocapsa sp.
GCCCTTTGTGGTGCGAAGCGCGCTGCCCGCTTATGGCGCTTTACCGGCGAATATACGGGGATCGGCATCGGTGTTGGGCGCATCACCCGTACAGCGGTTTCTAAGAATTGATCTGCCGCTGATGCGAAGGGCTATTATTGTTGGCGTGACCTTTGCTTTCACCGTCAGCATCGGCGAATTTGGCGCCTCACTGTTTATTGCACGTCCGGAAAGCACCACTATCCCGATTGTGATATACAGACTCTTAGGCCAGCCGGGCGCGGTCAACTACGGCCAGGCACTGGCGATGAGCACCATTCTGCTGCTGGTTTGCGCGGCGGCGTTAGTGATCATTGAGCGATTTCGCACGCCGGGTACGGTAGAGTTCTGATGCTAAACCTCGAAAAGATTCACAAAAGCTACGGTACGACACAGGTACTTCGCGGCCTTGATTTACAGGTAAACGACGGCGAAATTCTGTGCCTGCTAGGGCCAAGCGGGTGCGGAAAATCAACGGCGTTACGCCTGATTGCCGGGCTGGAAAAGCCTGATGCCGGCACAATTTCGCTCAATGGTCAGCCGCTGGTCAACGTTCCCGTGCATGAACGCGGCTTCGGGCTGATGTTTCAGGACTTTGCGCTATTTCCGCATTTGAACGTGTTCGATAACGTCGCGTTCGGGCTGCGAATGCACCATACTTCGCAGGCAGACATACAACGCCGTACTGCGGAAGCACTCGAATTGGTCAGGCTGACTGGCTTTGAAAAACGCGATGTCAGCGATCTTTCTGGCGGCGAAAAACAGCGCGTAGCACTCGCGCGCAGTCTCGCGCCTCAACCCAAACTATTGATGCTAGATGAGCCGCTTGGTTCACTGGATGCGGCGCTGCGCACACAACTCATCGGCGAAATCCGCGAGATCATCAAAACCACAAAGCTAACAGCGATTTATGTCACACATGATCGCGGCGAAGCGTTCAGCGTGTCTGACCGGCTGGGCGTGATGAATAACGGCAAAATCGAGCGCATTGATACACCCGACGCAGTGTACAACCACCCTGAAACGCTGTTCACCGCCTCCTTTCTGGGCTTCAGGAATATCTTTACGGCAAGCGAGATCGCAAAAACGAGCCTATTGGCGGCACCTCCTTCAACCGATGGGCATTTGCTGTTCCATCCCTCAGGAATCACCTCCGCCGCTGGTCAAGGTATTCCGATGCAAGTGACCGAGGCAATTTTCGAAGGTGAACGCTACCGCCTACTCGCTGCCAGAGATGGCCTCGTGTTTGAAATAAACACGCCAGCTACCAGCAAACGCTTAAAAGCAGGCGATACGGTAACTGTACAGATCGATCCGGCGTGGATTCAGGTCATCCGCTGACTCCAATTACCGGCAGGTGTAAGTTCAACCAACCCTAGCTTAGTCGTGTTCTATTTCGCCATTGGCGTTCTCGTTCCTTGCCATTTCACGCGTCATCTGGCGGCGGCGGCGAGAAGAATAATTTTTTCATCGCCAATTCACGAGAGAATTGAGGATAGCAAGACATGGCGAAGCGTATTTTGTGGCGACGTTTCCGCCAATACACTGGTAAGGTACTTGATGCCGGAAAAATCAGCGTAGCATAGTTTTAGGGGGAATTGGCATCTATATGGATGCAAAATTTGAGGGGAGATTGCCATTGTCAACGGCGCAAGCGGGGCACGCGGTCGCTGCGGCAATCCTGATCTCAGGGAGTCGGTACGAAGATCAGGATTGTTGACCAAGCCGCTGCGCTAAACGCGCAATTTCGTCGCGGCGTTCTAAACGCAAAATCCAATCTTGAGGGACTGCATTTAACCCTAAGCGAGCGCCGACAATGCCGCCTGCAATGGTGGCAATCGAGTCGCTATCACCGGATGTATTTGCGGCGCGGCGCATACAAGCCGTGTAATCGTCCGGGAATTGAAGTACACAGTATAAGGCAAGGGCTACGGCTTCGTCCCCAACCCAGCCTTCGCCGATATGTTTGAGCGCATCTTCCTGATTCACCCAGCCCAACACATGCCCGATCCTGAGCAGCGCGTTATCCATCTCATCGCTCATCCCATCAATGAAAGCCAGTATTCGAGGGATAAATTGCGACAATTGCACAGCGTCCAAAGCCAGCTTTACGGCATAGGCGGCGGCAGCTGCGGAGGCTAAGGCTGCGGGATGGCGATGGGTAATCTGTGCCTGAGTAACAGCAATTTCCTTCAACCGTTCTGGCTGATGCTGATATACGAAGCCCAGTGGGGCAACGCGCATAGCCGCCCCGCATCCTTTTGATTCTGCAATTCCAAGTTCGCGCCAATTCTTGCCCGGTGAATAACTTCGCAAGGCACGCATCACGGTGTTTCCGGGCGCACGTGACTGCGCGGGATCATCCTGAGTGCGCATCCATTCAAGGAAACGTTCACCTATGGCGGCTGTTATCTGCTCGACAGACGACTGGATTCCTGCGTCTAGCAACCCTTCACAAAGGGCAATGGTCATCTGTGTGTCGTCGGTGAAGAGCGCGGGATCGGGCGGGTGCATGATGCCATCGGGAGGATAGCGACGCTTAATCTCATTCACGCTACTGATAAATTCAACCGGCCAGCCGAGAGCGTCTCCCAGAGCGGCACCGAATAAAATAGGTAGCAAAGGCGTGTCGTTCACCATCAATAGGGCATTCGCTCATACAACGCTGATACAATGTGCCTATAATAGCAAACATTCTATAGAATCCACCGGAGCACTTCATGAAGTTTCAACGCGTCCTACGAGGGCGTTTCATCCTGACGGCTGCCGCTGCTACTGTCATTTTTGCCGGCGGTTTTGCCATTGGCACCCTCAGCACTGTGATTCAAGCTCAGAATGGCGCCTTGCCGCCGGAAGCTGCTGAAGCATTTGACCCGTTATCCGAGGTGTACGGCCTGATCCAGAATCAGTACATTGATGATATTGATGCACAAACGCTGGCTGATGGCGCGCTGCGCGGCATGGTTGAGGCGCTAGGCGACCAATTTAGCAGCTACATGAACCCGGAAGAATACGAGATGATGAGCGACGATCTGGAAGGTCAGATCGAGGGTATCGGCGTGGTCATTCGCACAGACGAAGAGACGGGCGTGGTTGAAGTTGTCGGTCTGCTGGACGGCGCCCCGGCGCAGCTAGCGGGCATCCTTGCCGGCGATATTTTCCACTCAGTTGATGGCATTCTGGTTGAAACGATGTCGCAGTACGAGCTGGCAACACATGTACGCGGGCCTCAGGGATCAACGGTGCTGGTGACAATGCGGCGCGGTGATGAATTCATTGATTTCAATCTCACCCGTGAGAGCATTACCGTACCCAACGTAGAGTCGGAAGTGATAGATGACCGCATCGGCTATATTCGTTTGAATCAGTTTAGCTCTACAGCGCGCGCCGATCTGGATACGTCGCTAGAATCGCTGAATATAAATTCGCTAGAGGGGTTGATCTTCGATCTTCGCGACAATCCGGGCGGTTTACTCTCCAGCGCGATTGATATTGCCAGCGCGTTCATTCCCGATGGGCTGATACTCACTGAAGTATTCGGTGACGACTCGGCGCAGCAAGAGTATATGGCTACGGGGAATTACGCCGGTATTGAAGTGCCGATTGTGGTGCTGATCAACGAAGGCAGCGCCAGCGCTTCTGAGCTGGTGGCAGGCGCGATGCAAGACCGGGGAGTCGCCACAATTATGGGCGAAACCTCATTTGGCAAAGGTACGGTTCAAACATGGAACGCGCTGAGCAACGGCGGCGGGGTTCGGCTTACTATCGCACGGTGGTTAACGCCGAGCGGCGCGTGGATTCACGATGCTGGCGTGACACCGGATATTGCCATTGAGTGGACACCAACCAATTACAACGATCAGAATGACCCGCAGATCAATGCTGCGGTGGAATTTCTAGAAAACGGGGCGGGTGCTGGCGAACAGCCGCTCGCCCCTGCCGAGGCTTTCGATAACGCAGCATGATGATGAATAGCAGCAGGCAGCTTGAGACAAGGCTATACAAGCATCAGGCGGCCTGTTATACTTTTCGCAAATTTCGCGTACAGATCAGGGAGTGGGCGCATGCAGGCCGCGCTATATATTGCCTCTATAATCATTTCAGTCGCGTTGATCGTGATCATTCTGCTGCAAGTCAAGGGCAGCGGCCTCGGCGATTTACTGGGCGGGTCTGGCGGAGATGGTGGCGTTACGCGCACACGTCGCGGGCTGGAAAAAACGCTGTATCAAATCACCATTGGACTTTCGTTCGCGTTCCTGCTCATCGCGATCCTTTCCGTGTATTTCACGTCTTAATTTTTATCTGCGCTTCAAAAAACGGCATCTCGCATTGTATCCGCCGGGATGCCGTAAATTTCCTTGCAATAAGGTCAAGCTAGATGCGAAGCTACCGCTATCAACTGGTGGCACTGCTGGTTGCAGCAGGCATATTTCTGGTTAGCATTTTCGTCCGGCTGGCGCAAACACCTGCGCCAACCTCACTCCCTCCAACCATCCCTGCCATTCCAACAGCTACCGAAGCAATCGTCGAAGTTCTGGCTTCGGCAACACCTAATGCAGTCCCAACGGTGATTGCTTCTGCTGACGGCATTCCGACATATCGCGAGGCGCTGGTTGGCGAAGTGAGCCGTCTAAACCCACTGCTATCCCCTGCCAACAGCGTAGATCGCGATATTACGTCGCTCATTTTTGAAGGACTGACAGCAACCAATGGTTACGGCGAGCCGATACCAGCGCTAGCATCACACTGGGTGATCTCTTCGGATGGGCTGGAATACACGGTGTTCCTGCGCGATGATGTGCTGTGGCAAGACGGCTTACCACTGACGTCAGCAGATGTGCTATATACCATGTCACTGCTGCGCTCGCCTGATTTTCCCGGTCCGACTGAGCTTTCCGACTTCTGGCGAACCGTTGAGACCGAAGCATTGAGTGACAAAATCGTTCGCTTCCGGCTGACTCAGCCTTTAGGCGTTTTTCCTGAGCACTTACAGGTTGGTATTCTGCCGGAACATGCCTTACGGGGTACGACCGCCGCGCAGCTTGCAAGCCACCCATTCAATCTGTCCCCTATCGGCACTGGCCCATACCAGCTAGAAACTATCAATACTGACGGCAGCCGGATAACGGAAGTGAGCCTGCGCGCCGCACCGACTTACCGGTTAAGACCGGAAGGGATCGGCGGGTTACCTGCCGAGCGAATCACCTTCAAACTGTACCCGGATTTTCAGGCAGCAGTGGCGGCGCTAGCGCAGGGGGATATTGACGGGCTGAGCGCATCTGGACGAGATGACCGCGAAGCTTTGTTTGTGACGGCGAATGATCAAAGTTTGGCGATGCAGAACCAGATACAGAATGCGCTAGGGGTGCTGCTCTTCAACTGGCAAAGCGATACTGCTCCGTTCTTCCGGGATCAGCGTATGCGGGTGGCGCTAGCAGCCGGCCTTGACCGTAACACGGCGATTGAACGCACGTTAGGGCTGGAAAATGAAGGCATTCTGGCAAACAGCCCGCTGATGCCGGGTTCATGGGCATATGATGCGAACTTGCCCTGGCCGAACTACGATCCAAACTACGCTCGCCAGCTTTTAGGTCAGGTCGCAGCCCGTATTGATCGGCAAAATGGCGGCGGTGAAGATACTGCCTCCTCCGGCGGTTCAGGACAAATTGCGCCGGGGGCACTGCCAACCAATACCCCAACAGCCACCCCGCCGCCTGAGAACCTATTTGAATTTTCGATCCTGACGCCAGATGATGCGCAGTTAGTGGCACTGGCACAGGAAATTGCAACCCAGTGGTCACAGCTTGGCTTAGCTGTAAATGTTGATGCTGTAGACGCGGCTACTTACCGTCAGCGGCTGAACGACGGGCAGTTTGACACGGCAATTGCTGAATATGCGCTTGGAGACAGCGCCGATCCTGATGTGTACGGCTTCTGGAATGAGGGGCAGTATCCGGATGGCGAAAACTACGCGGGGGTAGATGATTTGCGGATTAGCGTGCTGCTGGAACGGGCACGGCGCGACCCATGGGGCGTAAACCGCGCGCGCGATTACGAGGAATTTCAGCGCGAATTTGCCGAACGGGTAGTGGCGCTGCCGCTGTATTACCCGATCTTCACTTACGTAACCTCGCCACGTCTGGAAGGACTACAGCTTGGCTTCATCGGCACGCCTTCTGACCGCTTCCGCAACGTCGAGAATTGGCGATTGGCGGGGTGAGAAGCGGTGATGAGTGAGATTAAAGCGCACTTGTTGTAACTGCTAAAAATCAGCTTACAATGCGCCTTCCTGTTCCAGAATCCAGCGAAGATGATCTTTGCGGGCGGCACCCGCCAGCGTTTCCAACTTACGCACTCCCAGAGGATCGATCACTGTACGCAACAAGCGAAGTTCTTCGGCTGTCGGCGGTTCGGTCTGACGCACATCCGGGGCGATTTCGAGCGCGAAGCCAGTTTTCTTCTGAACGGCTTCGATGCTTTTTCCGTGATGGTAAGTAAGCAAGCGCATCCGTCCATTGAACCAATCAAACTGTCCCAAATCACTGATCAGGTAGCGCGGGCCGCTTCCACCGGGGCGATCATCCACATGACCGAGGCCGCTGATGAAATCAACTTTCTCGACAAACGTCAGGCGGTTGTGGCGGGGCACATAGAGGTATATCTGATTGGAATGTGGCGTAACATCGGGAATGCCGCCGGAGCCGGGCAAGCGAAGCCGGGGACGGTGATAACTGCTGCCCAAAGCGATGTTGTTGAAATTACCTATTGCATCTACCTGCGCGGGGCGAAAGAATTCTTTGGGGTTAAAACCCGGCAGTAAATCCAGCGCGGCCTGAGCAAA
>CAZBPB010000220.1:0-2193 GCA_964493565.1 uncultured Pleurocapsa sp.
GTATCCCAACAGTCGCATCAGCGTGATGGGTGGCGAGCAGGCGGCCAACGTGCTGCTGACCGTGAAGCGCGATCAGCTTGCCCGCGAAGCCAAACCCGATCTGACCCCCGCCGAGCAGGACGCCTTCCGCGCGCCGATTTTGCAGACCTATGAGCGCGAAGGCAGCCCCTATTACTCCACCGCCCGCCTGTGGGATGATGGCATCCTCGATCCCCCCGAAACCCGCCGCGTCCTCGCCTTAGCCCTCAGCGCGTGTCTCAACAGCGGGGTAGGCGAAACTAAGTTTGGTGTGTGGCGGATGTAGAGATATGTGATTGTGGTGGAATTTGCTTGGGGATTTACTCAGAACGCATTTCACGCACTAGTGCCGTGACATCATGGACTACCCCGATAAAATAGAGTAACGGTTTCCCGGACGAGTACCATAATCGAGATAGGGGAGATTGAAAATGGGCAGAGGATCACAATTTACAGACGAGTTCAAACGGGAAGCGGTGCGGAAGGCGGAAAGCAGCACAGCGTGATCATTCAAACGAACGTATAGTGCATCGGCACGCGAATCGTAAGTAATCTGCATAGCGGTAATGTCACAAAAAACGGTCTTACAAGCAGTATAATGGTACAGTAGCACTCTCAAAATGCGCACACCGTTCCATATAAGTTAGCGAAAGAGGTTTACGGTGACGTTACAGGAAATGAAAACAGTAATCCCGACACTTTCTCATGAAGAGCGCAAAGAGCTTCTTGAGTTGTTGGTAGATACATTCACCCAAACCAGTGATGCTCAAACACAGCCTAAGAAACGCAGTTTGCGCGAACTTCGAGGCTTAGGGAAGGAGATCTGGGTAGGTGTGGATCCACAGGATTATATCAATGAACTACGCGACGAATGGGATCGACCTTTGTGAGTATTTCTGAAACACTTGCGAATGTTGATCGGCTATATATCGACGCTGCTCCACTGATCTATTACATAGAGGAAGAGCATCCCGATTATTTGACCCGTATGGACGCGCTTGTTGCGTTTGTTGAGGAAAATTCTATTGAATTATTCTCATCGGTGATTACGTTGACGGAAGTTCTCATCCAGCCATTTCGGCAAAATCGTGTTGATCTTGAGCAGCAATACCGCGAGATATTGGCGAAGAGTGGAATTGTTCGCTTGCTAGACATAAACCAACAAATTGCTGAAATTGCGGCACGTTTGCGCGTTACTTACCAGTTAAAAACTCCGGATGCATTGCATCTTGCAACCGCTATAAATACTGGTTGTGATGCTTTCCTTACCAATGATGTTGCGCTATCCAAAGTTAAAGATATTCAGATAATCATTCTCCAAACCTTACAAATATAGAGCCTCCTTCAGGCGCCTTTTTCATTCACCCATCTGCTTTTAACCTCCAGCGTCCATCCGCCATCTCCCCCTAATTCCTATTCAGCCTCGGATCCATCGCGTCGCGCAGGCCGTCGCCCAGCAGGTTGAAGCCTAGCACCGTGATCATAATCATGATGCCGGGAAAGAACACCAGATGTGGGCTGGTGAACACGTAATTGCGGCCTTCGCTCAAAATTGCCCCCCATTCCGGCGTTGGCGGTTGCGCGCCTAGCCCGATGAACGAGAGCGCCGCCGCCGTCAGCACCACGCTGCCGATGTCCAGCGTCCCCTGTACGATCAGCGGAGTCAGCGTGTTTGGCGCAATCTGCTGGAACAACAGGCGGTTGTGGCCTGCGCCCAGCGCCCGGCTGGCGGTGACATATTCCATCTCTTTGACCGAAAGCACACTTGCGCGAGAAAGCCGCGCGTATACCGGAATACTGGTCACAGCAATCGCCAGCAGCGCGTTTTCAAGGCTTGGCCCGGCAAAACTGACGATGGCAATCGCCAGAATCAGCGCCGGAAATGCCAGCAGAATGTCCATGAATCGCATCAGAATAGCATCCGTCCAACCCCCCGCATATCCAGAAATCATGCCGCATAATGCGCCGGTACTAATGCCAATGAACACGCTCACGATACCCACCATGAGTGAGTAACGCGCGCCATACAGCACCCGGCTGAACATATCACGCCCATTCAGGTCTAACCCCATCAGGTGTTCCGGTTCTTCGATTGAGCACCCCAGCAGATGGATACACGGCGTGCGTCCCGGCAGCCGCCCCAATCCACGATGATCATCGCGGTTCAGCATCGGC
>CAZBPB010000220.1:2203-6775 GCA_964493565.1 uncultured Pleurocapsa sp.
GGGGCGAGAATGGCGATTGCAAACATGAAGCCAATAATTGCCAGACCAATCATCGCGCTGCGGTTGCGCTTCAGGTTGATCATCGTCTCTACGAACATACCGTGAGACTTACGCATGCTGATGGGCTGATCCGCCGTGTCTAGTTTAGGGATTGAAACGTTTGCAGTCATGAAGCAGCCCCGTTAGCTAAGGCGGATGCGTGGGTCAAGATAGCCGTATAGGATATCCACCAGCAGGTTAATCAAAACGAAGGCAAAGGCGATGAACACTGTGAATCCCTGTACCAGCGGATAATCGCGGCTGGTGATACCATCAAACAGCGTTCGCCCGACGCCCGTCAGGCCAAATACCGTTTCGGTAAGCACAGCCCCGCTGACCAGCAGGCCGAAATTCAAGCCGATGATAGTGACGATGGGTAGCAGCGAATTGCGGAAAGCATGTCGCATCACTACCGTGAACTCGCGCAGCCCTTTAGCCCTTGCTGTGCGAACATAATCCTGATTTAGGGTTTCCAATACACTGGAACGGGTCATGCGCGCGATGATAGACATCGAAATCGTTCCGACCGCAATCGCCGGCAAAATCAAATGGCGAATTGAATTAGTCAGCAGCGTCGTATTTGCTGTCAAAATGGCGTTAACGGTATACAGCCGTGAGATGAACACCATCACTGGCGAGGCAGAGGCTTCATCTGGCGCCAGCCCCCATTGCACAAAGAACGGCATCACATTAGTGCCTGCGGGTAACCTGCCAGATGGCGGCAGCGCAAAAGGTGTATCTTTCAGCCCAACAGCAAACGCATAAGCCAGCATCAACCCGAGCCAGAAGACCGGCATTGAAACGCCGATATTTGCGACGATCATCGTCACGTAATCTGCCGAAGTATTGCGCTTATAGGCTGAGAGGATGCCGGCAGGAACGCCGACAATGACCGCGAAAAATAAAGCTGCTATCGCCAATTCCAGAGTGACAGGCAGCCGTTCCGCCATTAATGAGCTTACAGGGCGCGAAAAGCGGATCGAGTCGCCTAAATCGCCTTGCACTACCCGTCCTATATACTGAATAAACTGTTCGCCAACCGGATCGTTTAGACCATAGCGTTCGGCAAACGCCGCGCAAATTTCAGGAGTTGCGCGCTCTCCGTATATAGCGAGACAGGGATCTCCCGGCAGCAGTCGCGTTAGAAAAAAAGTGAGCGCCAGAATACCAAAGAGAACGGGAATTGTCAGGACAATGCGTCGAAGAATGTATGTTGTCATCTTTAAATGGGTGTACAACCTGTTGAAATAGGGCGGGGACGAGAAACTCTCATCCCCACCGGTAATGCTCGTGAATTAACTTGCGAACTATTCCGCAGCTGGCGCATTCATGAACGCAGCGAACAGATACGTCCAGTAGGTGAAGCTGCCGTCACGGCCAACATGCAGCGGGTTGGCGGCATCCCACTGAACAGCGTAGCTCATCACCACGTCATTCGCATCCAACGTTGAACCGTCGTGGAAGGAGACGCCGGGACGCAGGTTGAACGTCCAGGTCAAGCCATCTTCGCTAGCCGACCAGGTTTCTGCCAGTGAAGGAACTACATCCGTACCGCCTACAGCGTAAGCCAGCAGCGGCTCGGTGATCTGCTCGCAAACGCGCAGTGCTTCACCGTCGGTTTCGTCGGCGCAGTACAGGCCGCCGGGTTCACCGTTCTGCAGGAAGATGATGTTGTCGTCGCTGGGGTCATTCATTACGGCAAGGTTTTCATTGCCGAGCGGGCTGGAGTGCGCGCCTTCAATATCAGCGGTGTAAGCAACACCCGAACCACCATGCGCCACCGGTACCATGATCGCGTTGTCGCGGATCAGGCCGTTCGCCTGAGCGTACAGTTCAGTACGGATTGCCGGATCGCTTTCAGAGAGGGCGGTTGCCAGCAGTTGTTCAATTTCAGGAATGTGCGTGCCGAACTGCGCGCTGGAGCCAATGCCGAAGTGAACGTCGAGGAAGTTCGACGGATCGGGGTAGTCTGCGCCCCAACCGAGCAGGTAGAAGCCGAGATCGCCAGCGTCAGACGCATCGAGGAAAGAAGTCGATTCCATCACTTCAATGGTCACGTTAATGCCCACTTCAGCGAGCTGTGCCTGAATATCCTGCGCCACCACGCCGGGCTGCGGCAGATAACCACGAACTACGTCGCGGTAATTCAGGGTGATTTCCAACGGCAGTTCCAGTCCGCTGTCAGCCAGCAGTTGGCGGGCAGCTTCAGGATCATACGGGGTATCCTCAAAACCCTGCGTATAGCCGAACAGGTCGGGCGGCAGGAACTGGGTCGCGGCAGCCGATCCGGGCGGATAGAAGTTGTCAACAATACGCTGCTTGTCAATGGCGTGGGCAATCGCCAGACGCACGTCGAGGTTATCGAACGGCGCGATGGTGTTGTTCATGCCAACGTAGAAAATGTTCAGACCGGGACGCTCGAACAATTGCAAGTTCGGGTCAGCGGCGATGACTTCAAAGTCACCCGCGCCCGGGTTGTCAATTGCGTCTACCGTACCCGCCTGAAGTTCAGTCAAGCGCGCAGCAGCTTCTGGCAGCCAGCGGAAAATCGCGGTTGGCTCGTGGGCAGGATCGCCCCAATAGCTTTCGTTGGCGGATAGTACAATTTCATTGCCGAGGTTCCAGTTTTCCAGAACATATGGGCCAGTACCAACCGGGTTGCGGATCAGCGCATCGCCGCCGCCACCAGTCGTAACCAGATGCTCAAGCGGCTGAATACCAACCGACGAGAAGGCTACCTTCTGGGGGAATGCACCATCAGGAGCGCAAATCTGGAACTGAACTGTGCTGGCATCAACTGCGGTGATCGAGAGAATTTGTCCACCGTAGTCACAGCCTTCTGCCGCATAGGTAATCAAGCCATCATCCGAAACAGTCATGTTCGGAGTTAATGGCTCGGACGTGCTGATCTCTCCATCTTGCGCGAAAGATGGCAGTGCCATCCCCAACGCGAGTGCAGAGAGGAGCGCCGCAGTGCCAATACGTAGTGCTCTCATTACTCCACTCCTTCTAAAAACGACAAAAATGTTTATGAGTAAACAAATGCCTGCATCATGAATACGCCAAACACGTCCAGCGGGTTCATGCAGGCATGTCTACATTGAGACGTAATTTTATTACAGTGTTACAGTAGTCGCAAAATTTCTAAATAATGCCCACCGGGGATAACGATTTTCGAGCCGGAAATGTTCACCGTTTGAACCTCACCTGCTGCCGTCGCTCCAAACGCCCCTTGCCATGAGGCAAGGCATGTCGTCCCTTGCCCGCCAGATTGAGGGTGAGGATCTCATAAGGCCGTTAGTCCTAACGCACGCCTAAATCTTGCCTTAAATATTCGGAGCGCCGCAGGTCTCGCGAACGATCAATTTAGGTTGAACCAGTTCGTGGATGAAATCACGGGATTGACCGGGTTTCATCAATTGTTCTTCAAGGATTTTGACGATGATTTTGGCAATCTGTTTGACTGGCTGTCTTATCGTTGTCAATGGCGGGCGTAAATATTGCAGCATTGGCGAATCGTCGAAGCCGATGAGCGAGAGGTCGCGCCCAATTTCCAGCCCGAGACGTTCGGCCTCGTCCTTAATACCAATGGCGACTAAATCGCTCACCGCCACAATTGCCGTTGGCTGTTCTTTCGCGGGCAGGCTGAGATATCTTGCCAGCGCCGCGCTGCCGCTAACCTCGTTGTTTTCCCCACGAAACACCCACTGCGGGGTTAAAGGCAGACCCGCCGCTGCTAGCCCTTCGGTGTAGCCAGCCAGTCGGTGTGTGCCAGATAGCGAACCTTCGTCCCACCCGGCAAACGCAATCCGGCGATGCCCCAGCGAAACCAGATAATCCACCGACTGCCGGGTGCCAGATGCTCCATCCACATCCACCCAGTCAAAATCCCAACCCGGATCGGCGCGCCCAAAGCTAACGAAGGGGATGTCATTCTCTTGTAAAAACCCGATACGCTTATCGCCCCAGTTGGTGCCGCTGATGACGAATGCATCTACGCGCCCGCTGCGGCTGAGGTCTTCATAAACGGGCAGCGGGTTTTCGGGAGATTGGGTGAAAGTCAGGATGTGATACCCTGCTTCTTCGGCAAAGTTGGCAAGGAAATAGGTGAATTGATCCAGCACCGGGTTCACCTGATCATCGGGTACCTGATGCCATGCGTATCCGATTAAGCGGCTCTGGCTGGAACGTAAATTTCGCGCAGTCACATTCGGGGTATATCCAATACGCTTGACTGCTTTCCAGACTTCGGCGCGTGTCTCTTCGCTAACCGCATTCGGCTTGTTGTTCAGCACATAGGAGACGGTGGCGATAGATACGCCAGCTTCGCGGGCTACATCTTTAATCGTTGGCATGGCAGCTCAGAGTCCTGATCTGATGATCGCGTCGTCGGATTGCGGCGCAGCAGCCTGCAATCTTATACAGTTAGCTTAATAGATTACCCCAAATCTAAGCGACTGACAGGTAACGTGCGCTAAGGGGAGTGGTGAAATAGCAGGATATGACCTTGACCTCACCCCTGCTACGCTGCGC
>CAZBPB010000221.1:0-6770 GCA_964493565.1 uncultured Pleurocapsa sp.
ACACCAACACGAACACGAACACCAATACCAACACGAACACCAATACCAACACAGGCAGCCTGCTGGCATATGGCACAACCAATGAAGCCACGCTCTCCGCTCCAGGCGCCGACGAGTACAGCTTCCAGGGCGCGGTTGGCGATGTGATTAGCATTGCCGTCAACAGCAGCAGCTTTGACCCGCGCGTTACGCTGCTTGGACCGGACGGCACTGAAGTTGCGCGCGATGATGACAGCGGCGATGGCTTGAACGCTCTCATTCAGAACCTCCGCCTGCCTCAGGCCGGATTGTATTCCATCGTAGTTGAAGCATTCAACCCGGCTACCGCTGCCGGACAGCCCTATTCGCTCTCACTCAACAATCGCGGCAGCGGCACTAACACCAATACAACTTCGCCAACACAGGCGCCTGCGGTGACGCCCGAAGTCGGTCAAAACACCACTAGCAGCAGCGCGATTTCAATTGTGTACGGCGAAACCAAACTCGGTCAACTGACTGCCGGAAATATACCAATGTACACCTTTGAAGGTCGTCAGGGCGATGTGGTCAATGTTGTGGTCACCGGTATCGGGTTTACGCCGGGTGTGGTGATCGCTGATAGCAATGTTAGCCCTATTGCTAACGCTCAGGGTTCAGCACAGCAGCCACTGGCAATGATCACCGCCTTCACTCTGCCGACAACAGCCACGTACTACATCATTCTGGGCGATCCGACCAACGGCAACGCGGCAGGATCGTATACGGTATCCTTAGTAGGCTCTTAAACCAACACGGGGTTATAATCAAAAGGCCTGACTGACAATCAGGCCTTTTGATTATCTACAGGCAAGGATAACTCACGAATGGCGTCTATCAACTGGGTCAGGTATCGCGTTGGCGAACATACGGTTGAAATTTATAACCTCGATCAGGCACATTACTTCCGTCTAACTTCAAAAGGCAGCGAATCTGAGATCACCTTTGAAGTTCAAGACGACAAGTTCCACATCATGCGAAGTGTTGATCCAGAAGCATATCAGGCGGTGCTGGATTACATACGCAATGTAACCGGACACAACTTCGAATAAGGGTGATTACACGGGGCGAATATGGATATTCTGCTTGCACACGGCTATTTTCTGTTTGAAGATGCCCATGAACGCAAGGTGATGAAGCCTTATCCCCCGCTGGGTATTCTATACCTTTCCTCGTATTTGAAATCGCAAAGTTTCTCGGTTGGTGTGTTTGACTCAACATTCCAGAATCTGACAGCGTTTTCAGAAACTGTGGCAAAAGAGCGTCCATTGGTCGTCGGGTTGTACGTGAACCTGATGACCAAATTCAACATTCTTAAGATGATCCGCATCGCTAAAGAGGCGGGGGCTATCGTGGTGCTAGGTGGGCCAGAACCACCGCATTATGCCCGCGAGTATTTGCAGTATGGCGCGGATCTTGTGGTGCGTGGGGAAGGCGAACTGACGCTGAAGGCGCTGCTGCCCCACCTTAGCCGCTTCGGGCTTACGGCGCTGGATCAGATTGATGGGATCGCCTTTCTTGACGACAGCGGAGCGCTCATTGAAACGAAACCACAAACCTTCATCAGCGATCTGAGCCAGCACCCGTGGCCAGACCGGGAAGCGATTGACCTACCTGAATACATGCGGATATGGAAAACGCATCACGGCAAAAGCTCGGTATCGGTGATCCATGCGCGGGGCTGCCCGTATACTTGCACATGGTGCAGCCATTCAGTTTATGGCAGCACTCACCGCCGCCGCACGCCTACCGATGCCGCCGATGAACTGCTGTGGATCAAGGAAACCTACAATCCAGATTTAATCTGGTATGCCGATGATGTGTTCGCTATCAATTCCCGCTGGTTTTTCCAGTATCACGAAGAGTTGAAAAAGCGAAACGTACGCATCCCCTTCGAGTGTATTTCGCGGGCAGACCGTTTGAATGACAAGGTGGTAGAGACCCTTGCCGAGATGGGGTGTTTCCGGCTGTGGAACGGCTCGGAAAGCGGCTCACAGCGCATTCTAGATGCGATGAAGCGTAAAGTGGAAGCCGCAGATGTACGTGCAAAAACCCAGCTTCTGCAAAAACACGGCATTGAAACCGGGATGTTCATCATGCTGGGGTATGAAGGCGAAGAACTGCAAGACCTTGAAGAAACAGTAGCGCACCTCAAAGAGGCCAACCCGGATATTTTCCTGACTACGGTGGCTTATCCGATCAAAGGAACTCCTTATTACGCTCAGGTTGAGGATCGTATTCTGAGCGACAAAGCGTGGGAACAGCGCAGCGACCGCGATCTGATCGTAGCAGGACGGCGCTCCAAACGCTTCTTCAGGTTCGCAACGCGCTGGATGGTGAGCGAAGTGGCGCTGCACCACGCCCAAATCAATGGCGGCGCAAGCCCGCAAAGAAAAATTCGACTGGCGGCGAACGCGGCTGTCGGGCGTGCCGGAATGCTGCTTACTAAGGGCGAACGGGTTCAGGCAGGGGGAGACTACCGTGCCATCCACGCCGCAGGGAACTGACGCTGCAAGTGCTTTTGATGCACTGGCGGAAACATACGATATTGATTTTAGCTCGGCGCCTACAGCGGGCTATTTGCGTGGCACCGTACAACGCAGATTGAAGGCGCTGGTTCAGGCTGGCGATCAGGTGCTTGAGCTTGGCTGTGGCACCGGTATAGACGCAAAATACTTAAGCGAGTGCGGTGCAATCGTACTGGCAACAGATGCCAGCTCTAAAATGCTGCACATGGCATCAAAGCGACTTGCTGAATCTCCAAATGTCTCGCTTGCGCCGCTTGACTTGCGCCATCTGCCAACTGGCGACCCACGATTTGAAACACAATTTGATCTGGTGTTCGCCAATTTTGGAGTCGTGAACTGCGTCACTGATCTGCAAACGCTGGCAAACTGGCTGTCTGAGCGCGTCAAACCGGGCGGATATGCCGCCTTTGCCATCATGAGCCGTTACTGCGTTTGGGAAACGGCATGGCACTCGATTCATGGCGATTTCAAGACGGCAAGCCGCAGGTGGCGACACGATTCCATCGTATACAGCAGTGAAAGCGGGATTACAACAGTTCATTACCCTTCGGTATGGCAGATACAGCGCATATTTTCCCCGGATTTCAAGATGCGCCGGGTGACGCCTCTCGGATTTTTTCTGCCGCCCAGCGATATTTTCAGGATGGTCGAGAAACGACCGCGCTTTCACAACTTTTTGACAGGACTAGAAAATACATTCCGGTTTATGCGTATCCTCGCAGACTTTTCTGATCATTTCTGGATTGAATTTCAGCGCATCGAAAGTTAAAGATGAACCGCCTTTCACGCGCGACATCCATCCTACTCATCAGCAACATCACCGGCGCGGCGCTGTCTTTTGTACTGTCAGCGCTGATCGGGCGGATAGCTGGCGCAGACGGGCTTGGCGTTTATGCGGCGATTGGCGCGTGGATTTTTCCGCTTTCGCTGATCGTTGATTTCGGGTTGAGCATGCTGCTCACCCGCGATCTTTCGCAGCGTCCGGAACAAAGTGACCACTTACTGCGGCTTTCGCTAATCGAACGTCTGCTTGTCGGCAGTGTCGTCATGCTGGCACTATGGATATTCGCTCCGATACTGACGAATGATCCACTGGCGATTGCTGGACTGCGGCTCTCTGCGCCGATGGTGATCATTCTACCAATGTTCAGCAGCTTCACCTCTGTATTCAAAGCGCATGGCTCAATGCAGCCGATTTTATGGTTGAACGTCGGTATGCTAGCAACGCAGGTGCTCTTGACCGGGCTGGCCTTCGCGCTGGGCTACGGGGTGATGGCTGCGGTGGCGCTAAACGTGCTGACTTCTGCCGGACAGCTTACTGCCGCGTGGTTGATCTGGAGGCTGCGCTTCAGGCAAGGCACAAACATGGGCGACAGCAGTGCTGAACTGCGGGAGCTATTGCGCCGTGCTGCGCCGTTTGCGCTGGCTGCCATCTTTGCGGCCTTACAGCTTCGCATCAATCTGATCATTCTAGAAGCCAGCGCGCCGATTGCCGAAGCGGGCTACTATGCGGCAGCTTCGCGGGTGGTTGAAGCGGCACGACTGGCACCAAACGCCTTGTTTGGCGCGCTGCTGCCATCGCTGGCAGGGCTTGTCGTCAGCCGTGTATTGATGGCTCGCACATTTCGCCGCGCACAAATCGGTTTACTGGCGTATGGCTCTGGCTTTGCGCTGGTTTGCACATTGTTCGCCGCGCCGATCATTGACCTGATCTATGGCGCAGATTTCGCTCCGGCGGTACCCGACCTGATCTTGTTAAGTTGGGGGCTGCTGTTCAGCTTGCAACGCGGGGCAAAAACGCTGTACTGGTACGCGCTGGGGTATGACCACTACATCAATGTGTGCAATTTGCTGGTGCTGCTGGCGCAAATCGGCTTGAGTCTGCTGCTCATTCCACAGTGGGGCGCCAGCGGCGGTGCGGCGGCATATCTGACAGCCGAGTTCATCGGCATGATCGTCCTGTGGCGGCGCTGGCGGCTGCCATTAGCAAACCGTCAATCCAAGAACTATGCGCCGGTACACCAGCCCTAACCGGCTAATCCCCGTCACGCTGTTCATCCTTGCGCTGCTGCTGCGCCTGATTCCCCTGATTCGCCAGCCCTTCGACGGCCTTTACGGTCAGGACGCCTATGCTTACTATGATTTCGCGGAATCTCTCAGAAACACGATGATCACGGGGGAAAGTCCGGGCGCATTCTTCTGGGGCTTAGGCTATCCAGCGGTTCTGGCAGGGCTGTTCACTGCCAGCGGCGGCGCTTCATCGGGAATTGCGCAGGCCGCCAGCATCTTGATGGGCGCGGCTGTTCCGGCGCTAGTCAGCATTATCGCCTTAAAACTGAGGATGCGCCCGATTGGCGCGGTGACGGCTGGATTGATCCTTGCCGCCAGCGGTCAGGCAATACAGTCTTCGCTGGTGGTGATGGCGGATATTCCGGCGCTGTTCTGGTCGGTGTGCGCGGCCTTGCTGCTGGTGATCCACCACGAGCACCGAAAGCCTCTGGTACTGATTGGCAGCGCCATTTGCCTGACGATGGCCATTTTGACGCGCTGGCTGTATGGTATTTTAATCATTCCATTTCTGTGGATGCTTTTGAGCGAACGCCCACCCTTCAAACACGTCCTGTTCGCGGCGATTGCGGCAGCCCTGCTTTTTATTCCGCAGCTCATCTACAACGGCATTGATCATCCGCTTTCGATCTTCAACCACGCGTGGGTTACAGGATGGTCGCCCTTGAATACCATCCAGCAAGATTTCAAAAATATAGATGGTGCATTTCACTACGTACAGCCGAACTTTCTGTTTTACAGCGCCCCGTTGATCGATCCATATTATTTCGCTCCGGCGCTGCTGCCATTCACGCTGTTTGGCATCTTCAGTTTACGGCGTAGAGACAGCCTGTTCTGGTATCTATGGCTGATATTGCCGCTGGCGTTCCTTGCTGGAATACCCTACCAGAACATCCGTTTTCCGCTGATTTCAATGCCTGCCGCTGCCATCCTGACGGGCGCAGGTATAAGCCGGATATTTTCGATGTTCGGCAATTCACGGCTGCTGCCCGTTCGAAGGGTGCTGGTTTGCGCTGCCATAAGCCTTGCGCTGGTGTGGATGCTCCAGATCGCTATGCCAACCATAGACTCTTTTTTACAAGTGCAGGATGAAAGTAAGCAGTCTGCGTTGTGGGCAATTAGAATTGCGAACGACGAGGCGACAATCTACGCTTTCGGAATTACGCTTACCCTGAAACACTACGCTTCGCAGCAGGTTGAAGAACTGTATTATTACACTCCGGAACAGCTCGCCGCACAGGTACAATCCGGCGACTATCTGCTGGTCAACGTGTGGCAGTTAGAGAACCAGTGGGTCGGGCAGAATGTATTCGCCAGCTTTAGCTACCTGCGCTACAACCGTGGACTGTACCGCCTTGGCAGACACGGACAATACACGCTGTATCTGATTCAATGAGAATAGGGTATCTCCTTCCCGGCTTTAGCGCCGACGAACATGATCAAGCAATCCCTGTACAGGATACGCTGGTTCAGGAACTGGCAGGGCGTTGTGATTTGCGT
This sequence comes from uncultured Pleurocapsa sp., assembly GCA_964493565.1. Taxonomy (GTDB): domain Bacteria; phylum Chloroflexota; class Anaerolineae; order Aggregatilineales; family Phototrophicaceae; genus Flexifilum. Next base: position 6,111 of record CAZBPB010000221.1, read on the forward strand.
GTCGTCGCTATCCGCTATCCGCATCAAGACACAGCGTATGACTGGCATGATATTCGCATCCACCCGCTGAACGGCAGCAATGCGCGCGGCTGGAAACGGCTGCAATTGTGGCGACGGGCAGCACGCGCTATTACCGACCTGCACCAGCAGCAGCCGTTTGATCTACTGCATGCCACATGGGCGGATGAAACCGGCTTGATCGCCGCGCGCGCCGCGAAAGAACTGGGCGTTTCGAGCGTTGTATCGGCTGTGGGCGGCGAACTGGTAGGGCTAAATGATATTGCCTATGGACTACAGCGCAGTCCGTTTAGCCGCTGGATAGTGCGGCAAGCACTTCGGGCTGATCGAGTGATCGCGATCAGCCCGTATCAGGGGCGATTACTACAGGCGAGAGGATCTGCCAATGCCCACATTATTCCCTTCGGGGTTAGGGCGGAATGGCTAAAAACATTTGATGACGTGAAGCGCGATCCGTATTTGCTGATCAATGTCGGCTCTATCATTCCGGTCAAAGATCAGCAAATGCTGCTGCAGGCAATGACCCACCTACCTTCAACATTTCATGTGCAAATTGTTGGCGAAGGACGGGAGCGGCAGAGACTTGATACACAGGCACAGGCGATGGGTATTTCAGATCGTGTACAGTTTACCGGCAAATTA
>CAZBPB010000222.1:0-1704 GCA_964493565.1 uncultured Pleurocapsa sp.
CAGGCGGCTAGCTATGGCGAACGGGCGAGACAGGCGGTGGAAGCGCGTTACGAGATCTCGCAAACGGCAGATGCGATTCTAGAGATTTACGAGGCTGCGATCAATAGAAATCGGGCATGATATGGGCGGTTCACGAACCGCCCATACGACAACAGCATTTTTGTTCTCAGATCGCGCTGAAGGCGTCAATATGCCCCTGCAAGATGGTGGTATCTACATCGGGATATTTGTCCAATTCGGCCTTGAACAGCTTCATATAGGCAACGACTTCTGGCGCAGTGTAAGCCTCAAAGCGCAAGGTAACGGCGGGCTGAGTATTACTTGCGCGCACCACGCCCCACCCGCTTTCGAACTGCACTCGCGCACCATCCAGCGTGAACACCTCGTAATCCTTGTCCAGCGCGGCGGTGATCGAGTCTATGATGGCAAATTTCAAGTTGTCTGGCGCGGGCAGGATGATTTCCGGCGTAGCGTACAGCTTCGGCAGCTCGGCGAAGATTTCTGAAACCGTTTTGTCGCTCTTTGAGAAAATTTCCAGCGCGCGCAGCGCAATCAAGGGCGCGTCGTCAAAACCATAGTAGTTTTCGCCTGTGAATAGATGACCGCTAACCTCACCGCCCAATGGCGAGCCGATGTCTGCCATTTTCTGTTTCATCAGGCTGTGACCGGTCTTCCACATCACCGGCACGCCACCCGCCTCGCGAATAATGTCTGGCAGCGCCTGCGAAGATTTCACATCGAACACGATGGACGCTCCGGGCATACGTACCAGCAAATCGCGCGCAAGAATTGCCAGCAGGCGATCTGCTGCAATGTGATGTCCATGCTCATCAATGAAGCCGCAGCGATCACTATCCCCATCAAACGCCAGCCCGATATTCGCCGAAGTTTCGATCACTCTGGCTTCAAGGTCTTTGGTCATTTCCGGGTCTTCGGGATTGGGCAAATGGTTGGGGTACGTGCCATCGCTTTCGCAGTATAACTCGACCACTTCACAGCCCAGATTACGGAGTACCTGCGGGAACACCGTGCCAACTAGACCATTTCCGGCATCCAGCACCACCTTCATCGGCTTTGCCAGCGTAACCATGCGCTGAATATGCGCCATGTGCTGGTTCATCATGTCAAAATTGGTGTTCAGTTGGCCTTCGCCAGTGAAGAACGTATCCGCTTCGATAATCTCCAGCAAGTCCATGATCTGCTGATCGAACAGCGCCAGCGAACCGTAGGCCATCTTGATGCCGTTGTATTTCGTGGTCAGGTGACTGCCGGTAATTTGTACACCAGCCGCTTTCCCCGGGAAACTGGCCGCCGCAAAATAGACCGTAGGCGTAATCACCTCGCCAATATCGGTGACGTTCATACCGGTGGATAGCAAGCCTTCGATCATGGCGTCGTGCAGCGCGGGCGAAGTGAGCCGGTTATCCATACCTACAAAAACACGTTCGGTACCGAATGAGCGTGGTAAATAGGTGCCTAACGCCTTGCCCACAAGCAGCGCGACAGTTGGCGTTAATTGAGCATCATCGCCAGTTGCTGTGCCGCGAATATCATATTTGCGAAATATCGTGCGGTTCATTCTGGTCATAGTATTTTCTCGTCCTCATCAAGCAGGCACAACTTGCGCTCGCGCTACGGGTCAAACTTTACCCGGCTTTTACGCTCACTTCTTTGCCATCCACCACGGCGGCAAAGGTCAATTCA
>CAZBPB010000222.1:1714-2319 GCA_964493565.1 uncultured Pleurocapsa sp.
ACGATGGTTCCGGCAGGTGGGTTGGAGCGCAGAAGGAAATCCGCCAGCGGCTCGCGCACCGAACGGCGAATGATGCGGCGCAGCGGGCGGGCGCCATATTCCGGCTCATCATTCTGGCGCAGCATCCACTGAATGGCTTCTTCAGTAAATTCCAATTTCAAACCACGTTCCGCGCCCATCTGTGCTTCTTTTTTGAGCATCAGCTTCAGGATGTTGTACAGGTCTTCCTGCGAAAGCGCGTTGAACATGATCACTTCGTCAAGGCGGTTCAGAAATTCGGGACGGAACCATGTGCGCACTTCTTCCATCGCCGCCTCGCGAATCTCGTCAGTGATCACCGGCACAGCCAGTTCTTCAGAGCCGAGATTGCTGGTCAGGATGATCACCGTTTCGCTGAAACTGACCGTGTTGCCACGCCCATCAGTCAGGCGGCCTTCTTCCACCATTTGCAGCAGAATATCCATAATGCGCGGATGGGCTTTTTCAACTTCATCAAACAGCACGATGATGTACGGCTGCTGTTTCACGCGTTCGGTTAGCTGACCGCCCGCTTCGCTGTCCACATACCCGCTGGGTGAACCCACAAGTCGGTTCAGGCTGGACTC
>CAZBPB010000222.1:2389-4615 GCA_964493565.1 uncultured Pleurocapsa sp.
AACACCGGTTGGCCCTAAAAACAGGAAAGCGCCAATCGGGCGGCGCGGGTCTTTCAAGCCTACGCGCGCGGTCTTGATGGCGCGGCTAACGGCAATCACGGCAGCATCCTGCCCGATTAAGCGTTCGCGCAAATGCTCAACCATGCTGGCATAGCGCGCGCGTTCATCCTCACCCAGTTTATTCACCGGAACGCCGGTCATCTGGCTGGCGGCTAAGGTGATGTCCTCAGAGTCCAGCATATTATCCGCAGGGTTTTCAGGTACAGCCGGCTCGCCTTTGAAGTTGATCGGGTTCTGGCGGCTCATCGTCACCATAGCCGCGGCGCGGTGGATCAAATGCTCGGCGCTGCGGGGAAGCGGCATAGTCCCCAAATAACGCTTTGCCAGACGCGCGGTGACTACCAGCGCATCGTCGGTGATCGAAAGATCATAATCATTTTGAAGATGAGGGCGGATCACTTTCAGGATTTCGAGCGTTTCTTCAGGGGTAGCTTCAGGCACGCGCAGCACCTGCGCATGTTCTGACAGTGCCGTTACCGGAAGCAATCGCTGCTGATATTCCTGCTCGGTTGTTGAACCGATAATCACCGGATCATTTTCGAGAAATGCGCGCTGGATCATCGGCGTGGCTTTAGCAAATTCAGCCTTAAGCGCGCCACCAAAGAAGCGATGAATATGTGGAATGAAAAGGATGCCCCCGCGCGCTTGATTCATGCCGGCGCGCATAGCCTTCTGATCGTTATCCAGCAGCGCGGTTTCATCAATCTGTACAAGGCTTGAAAGCCCTTTTGGGCCTTTACCTTCAGACATTAACAAAGCGAGGCTGTAAGCCAGCGTGCGCTTGCCTACCCCATCCGGGCCGACAAGGATGATGTGCCGATTCACCGACTGGGTGAGGATGTTGATCATGTCGCGCAGCAGGTTCTCGCGGAAATACACTGCCTTCAAATTGCCAGTTTTTGCGCCGGCGACAAAATCCTGTGTAGTAGTATCTTTGCGCACCAACTGGGAATTGTCGGCGAGTACATCGCTTATCGCTTTGGGGGTAATGCCCTGCTGGCGCAGCAGTCCACTGGTACTTTGCGCGCTTTCAGCCATCACGCTCAGGATGTGATCGGTGTCCACACGTACTTCATCGCGGGAGTTTGCGAGCGTAAGCGCGTCATCAATCAGGATGATGGCGCTGCGCGAAAGCGGCACCTGCCGGTTTCCACGGGCAATATAGTCCAGATTACCATCAGGATCGCGCCGGCTTTCGGCAGCTAGTTCGGTTTGCCGCTCTAGTTTTGCCAGATCAACACCGCGTGTCTGGCGGAAGGTTTCCAGCAGCCGCGAAGACGCGGCATCTTTACGCCGCAGCAGCGCCAGCAAAATCACTTCCGGCGTCAGCGTGGTCTTATGATACTTATCTTTTATGGCAACGGCGTCGTTTATTACGGCGTCGAGATCTTTTGTAACCAGATCAGGGTTCAGCGTACCCATCTACAGGGAGTCCTCTCGCATGGTTTGCGGATATTAACTTAACCTGAAATCGGCCTCTAAACAAGGCGCGAATTCAGTCTGGACAACAGATTTTGATCCAGACTGGCGCACCGCAAAAGAAGAAATATCCCGACAAAATACGCGCAATCATCACCTGCTTCCGGCTCTAGCGGACATTGGAAAGCACCGAACAGTGCGCTATACTTTCAGCATTGTTCTGAATTGCACAAGCAAATAGGCTTGACCATCGGAGTGCGACCCCATGCGCGCGAATACTTTGCGTCTAATCCTTATTTCCAGCCTTAGCACCGCCGCGCTGCTGGTTTCTGCCTGCGGCACAATCGCTACGCCTGAATGGGCGGCTGAAGCGCAGGAGACGCAAATTGCGCTGGCTTCAACCAGCGAGCACCTGACGGCGATTGCGCCTACTTCAACACCGCTGCCTGCCACTAACACGCCAACTGAAATTCCGCCGACGGCAACTTCCGTACCACCAACGGCAACACCTGAACCTGCTACGCCCACCACCGCGCCGACGGAAGCATTACCACCTACCGTACCCGCAACCGAGGCTGCATCAGGTGGTGGCGAAGTAACCGGGGATGCTGCGAACGGTCAGGTGGTATTCACAACCCAGCATACGCTGCCAGATGGCGCGGCATGGTCTTGCAATGCCTGCCACTCAATCACGCCGGATGAACTGCGCTTGATTGGCCCCGGCCTGTGGAACGCGGCTGTACGTGG
>CAZBPB010000222.1:4625-5601 GCA_964493565.1 uncultured Pleurocapsa sp.
CGCGTCGAAGGTGAATCAGCGGTGGAGTATCTGCATCAGTCCATTGTTGATCCTGAAGCCTTCATCGTACCCGTAGCGGATGGTCAGCCAGATTGGGCGCTGCACATGCCTCACGGATTTGGCGAGATACTGAGTGAGCAGGAAATCAACGACGTGATTGCTTATCTGCTCACACTGCAAGAATAGTACGAACGCCGTTTACTAGATGATACGGGCGCAGCAAACTGCGCCCGTTTTTGATCGTGAATTCCTATATACAGCTTATCCCCTTATTTTGCCCAACTCATCACACCAAGCGCAAAGGGTGATGGCAGGCTGGGGTTACTGGGCATAACGCGGACAGAGATTCCGCGATCTCCGCTGGTATCACAGGCGATTTTGGTCTTAAAGACGTAATCACCCTTGCCATTGCCGTCCATGTTTTCAGGGCGCATCTCTACCGCTTCAGCATCACCGCCAATGTCGCCGCGCGCCGTTAGCAGGCCATAGTAGGCTTCTACGCGCACATCAGCGGGCGTTAATGTGTTCAGCGAGACTTTCGCGTTGACTTCAATTTCACTGCCTACCTGTACTTCACGTTTGGATACCTGAACATCGCTGATACGAACGTTCTTCCACCCTGCTAGCACTTTGCGCCGCCAATTGGAGAACGCGTTACCTAACGTGAGATCAGGCGTGGTTAGCTGCTGGTAGCGCTCAAAACTGGGCATATAGTAGTGTTCGGTATATTCCTGCACCATGCGTGCGGTGTTGAAGAAGGGCGCCAGCTTCTTATAGCCTGCTTTTACTTTCGCCATCCAGTCACGGGGCACATTATCAGCCTGACGGTCATAAAAAAGTGAGGCGATGTCGTGCTCAAGGATGTTGTAAAGCAGTTCGCTTTCCACAACATCCTGATGTTCGGCTTCGCTTTCAGGATATTCCTCACCATTGCCGATAGCCCAGCCGACATCAGGGCTATAACCTTCTGCCCACC
>CAZBPB010000222.1:5611-6738 GCA_964493565.1 uncultured Pleurocapsa sp.
CGTTGTAAATCACTTTCATGCCGCTGGTACCGCTGGCTTCCTGCGGACGGCGCGGGTTGTTTAGCCACACGTCAACCCCATGAACCATATAGCGGGCAACCAGCATATCGTAGTCTTCAATGAAAACGAGGTGATCGCGGAAGGGACTTTGACGGGCAAGATTGACGATCTGGCGGATGAACTCTTTGCCCGCTTCGTCATGCGGATGCGCCTTACCGGCAAAGATGAACTGCACCGGACGATCTGGATTGGTCAGGATACGCAGCAAGCGTTCCTGATCTTTGAAGAGCATGGTTGCGCGCTTGTAGGTAGCAAAGCGGCGCGCAAAGCCGATTGTGAGCGCATTGGGGCTTAGCACTTCCGAGGCATGAGCGATTTCGTTCTGGCTTGAGCCTTTGCGTTCCAACTGCGCCATCAGGCGTTTACGGGCGAACAGCACCAGTCGTTCACGGCGAAATTCGTGCGTGCGCCAGAGTTCAGCATCAGGCACACGGTCAATACCTTGCCACACATCTTCCCGCCAATGCTCCTCGCGCCACACAGGATCGAGGTAACGATCCAACAGGGTGGCGATATCACGGCTCATCCATGTAGGCACGTGTACGCCATTGGTCACTGAAGAAATGGGCACATCCTTAACAGGAAAATCGGGAGACATCCACTGCCACATCTTGCGCGAGACTTCACCATGCAGCTTAGCCACGCCGTTAGATGCCGACGAGACTTTCACCGCCATGACCGCCATTGAGAACAGCTCGTAAGTACCCATGTTCTCACGACCAATATCAATAAATTGTTCGCGTGTGAGGCCGAGTTCTTTGATGTAATCTGTGAAATGTTCATCAATCAGGTCGAAGCCAAAACGCTCAAGTCCCGCGGGAACTGGAGTATGGGTGGTGAATAGGTTGGAGGCCGAGGTGATGATCATCGCCTCTTGAAAATCAACATTATGTTCCTTCATGAACAGGCGGATGCGTTCCAATGCGAGGAATGCTGAGTGACCTTCATTCATGTGGCAAACATCAGGGCGCAGATTGAGCGCCTCCAGCATACGAATGCCGCCAATCCCCATCAGAATTTCCTGACGAATACGGGTACGGCGATCTCCTCCATAAAGGCGGTCAGTC
>CAZBPB010000223.1:0-1634 GCA_964493565.1 uncultured Pleurocapsa sp.
GTAGGGCATATTGATCAGCAGGGTATTCCTCACCGTTACCGATTTCCCAGCCAACAGAAGGATCATATGCTTCTGCCCACCAGCCATCCAATGTACTAATGTTAAGCCCACCATTGTAAATAACCTTCATACCGCTAGTACCGCTGGCTTCTTCGGGGCGGCGGGGGTTATTTAGCCACACATCCACACCCTGCACCAGCAAACGGGCAATCGCCATATCGTAATTCACTAAGAACACGATACGGTTACGGAATTCTGGCATACGTGCTGTGCTAACAATCTCACGGATAAGTTCTTTGCCGGGAATGTCGTGCGGATGCGCTTTATCGGAAAAAATCATCGTTGCGCGTTTGTAAGTGGCGAAACGGCGAGCAAAGCCAATCGTCAATGCCTCTGGATTCAGCACTTCTTCCGCCGCTTCAACTTCAGATTGTGGTGCGCCGCGCGAGAGTAAACTCTGCCGCAAATGAATGCGGGCGGCACCCACTAGACGCTCACGGCGGCGTTCATGCGTTCGCCAAAATTCGGCGTCTGGAATTTTGTCGATGTTGTTCCAGATCATCGGCGCAGTCGGGTCTTCTCTCCAGCTTGGACCGAAGTAGCGGTCATAAAGTTGCCCCATCTCATTACTTGTCCACGTTTCGGCGTGGATGCCATTCGTCACATGGTGGATGGGGATTTCATCAACGGGTAGGTTGGGGTACATCCACTGCCATAGGTCGCGGCTGACAACACCGTGCAGCTTGGCTACGCCGTTTGCCGCGCTAGAAAGGTTGAGCGCCAGCACCGCCATGCTGAATAGCTGATAGCCACCCATATCCTCGCGTCCCAAATCAAGGAATTGGTCATAGGTCAGCCCTAACTCTGGCCACAGATTCTTAAAATACTCCTCAATCAGATCGAAGCCAAAGCGCTCTAGACCGGCTGGCACTGGCGTGTGTGTTGTGAAAATATTGCCTGCCCGGCAAATCTCCCATGCCTGCGTGAAACTCAGTTCAGGATGCTCAACCATCAGCAAACGAATGCGTTCCAACCCCATGAAGGCGCTATGCCCCTCATTCATGTGGAAAACGGTGGGTTTGTAGCCAAGCAAGCGCAACGCCTGAATACCACCAATGCCCATCAGGATTTCCTGCCGAATACGCTGGCGGCGGTCTCCACCATACAAGCGATCCGTTAAGTCGCGGTCTTCCGGCAGCGTGTTCTGTGGGATGTTGGCGTCAAGCAAGTACAACGGCACACGTCCCACCTGTACCCGCCAGATTTGGGCGTACAGGTAACGATCTGGTAACGGCACTTGTACTAACAGTGGTTCGCCATCGTCACCGCGCATCAGTGTGACGGGTAAGTTCGGATAGTCGTTGATTGGATAGGCTTCTTGCTGGAAGCCATCGTTGTTGAGGTACTGGGCGAAATAGCCCTCTTGATAAAGAATGCCAAGCCCCACGAGTGGAATCCCGAGGTCAGAGGCGCTTTTGAGATGATCGCCAGATAATACGCCTAGACCGCCTGAGTAGTTACGCAGTGCTTCGCTTAAACCAAATTCCATCGAGAAATAGGCGATGTATGGTTGCTCTGCGGGGGCATCCGGGTAGTGTCTGGCATACCAAGTACTGGTGGTGTTTTCCATGTAG
>CAZBPB010000223.1:1644-4106 GCA_964493565.1 uncultured Pleurocapsa sp.
AGGCTTCGCATACACGGTCTAGATTAGCTAAGAAGGCTTCATCTGCTGCTGCCGCCGCCAACTGATCTTGACTGAGCAAGCCGAGCATCAATACGGGGTTATGATGGGTTTTCTCCCATAAGTCCCGATCTAGACGACGAAACAGACCGATTGTGTCATGATCCCACGACCAGCGTAGGTTGTAAGCAAGTTCACGGAGTCGCTCAAGGCTGGGTGGCAGCTCTGGAACAACAGTGATGGTGGCAACAGGACGCACCATTGAGTTGAACTCCTGTCTAGGTTTCCCTGAAAAACACGCAGTAATTCCATCGATTCTGCGCATTATAATTGCATAGCATAACCTACTGTTGAGGTGTCAACAACCTAGTATCGTTAACAAGTCGGTTACGATCTTTGAATGCGGTATCATCGCTGTTATGTCGCTAAGTGCCATCGTCCTAACCTACAACGAAGAACACCATATCGTTGACTGCATAGCTAGTCTACGGTGGGCAGAGTCTGTCTTCGTATTCGATTCTTTCAGTACCGATAACACGGTGGTGCTGGCGGAGCGTGCGGGGGCAACGGTAATTCAGCATCACTTTGAGGATTACAGCAAACAACGGCAAGCCGCACTGGAAAAAGTAGCAGCAGAGTGGATTTTCTTCGTCGATGCGGATGAACGTTCGACGCCTGAACAAGCTGCGGAAATACTAGCTAAGATCAATGATCCAAAGATCGATGCTTATGGAGTGCCACGTCACAACTACATCTGCGGTAAGTTGACTAAAGGTGCGGGTTGGTTTCCAGATTATCAGGTGCGTTTACTACGACGCAGCAAAGTGCGTTATGACCTAACCCGTGAAGTACACGAAATTGTGATTGTTGAGGGGCAATCCAGCGTTTTGGATAACCCGCTTATCCACTATAACTATCAGGATTGGGGGCAGTTTTTCGACAAGCAACGTCGCTACACCAATTATGCTGCTCAAGAAATGTACCATCAGAGGGTGCGCATAAAGCCGCAAAATTACATCTTACAGCCCCTGCGACACTTCTACTGGCGATTTATCACCCTGAAGGGGTATCGAGATGGCTTGCACGGACTGCGCTTAAGCCTGATTATGGCTTATTTTGAATTTCAGAAGTACCTCCGGCTCAATCGACTGTGGCGCGCATCTCGATAATTTCTGCCAGCGCATATAATCCACCCGCGACAATGGTGTGTCCACCTAGAATGATAGGAATGCGGGATTGCTTGGCGGCTTCGGTGAATTCGCGCAGCCAGCCATGTTGAACCTCCTCTGACCAGAATAAATCAGAAGCAAAGCGATCCGCCGCTGTTGGTTGAACACCGCTTGCGGCAAGCACAACGCGGTCATCAAACAGCACACAATCAGCCATGTCGTTGAGATCGGCGAATAACCCGGCGAAACCACGCGCCTTAATCCATGGCACTAACACGGAACGCACTTCACCCCGCTCAATGCGCCCACTAGCAACCATACCACGTTCTTCGGCGATCACCCGCGTCCAACAACGTGCTGCTTTATTCAGTGCATTCCATGCCAGCGGTGCTGTCCGCCCGATAAGCATAATGGTTTTTCCCTCAGAACGCATCACGTCTAGCACTTCGTTAGTCCGGATATTCGCTAACCGCGCATCATTCACCACGGTACTGAGATGCGCTGGTAGACTAGGATGCAACGCTAACACTGCTAGATCGGTGGGGGTATCAATGTCCAGACTTGTAGCGGGTCTTACGCCGGATAAAACGCGCACTTCATATTCGCCGCTTTCGCGCAACGCCCACGCAATACTATTATCTCTATCCGCTTGCCGGAGGATCGGCAGTGCTTCATCAACACGACTGATGGCAAACCAATCTGAAGAGTGTAAGTTATTGGTCAAACAGATGTGATCTGGAATGCTCGCGCCGTGTGATTGTATAGCACGCATCAATAAGCCGATCATCATCTCGCACAACGCGTTATCAAACAGCGGAGTGCTGCCGCCACCGAAATACAAAACTGGTTCAAGTTGGTGACGCTCGATGATGTCTGCCAATCGTTCACCGAAATGAAAAGAGCGATCCATCTCATCATCATCACGGATCGCAGCCACGTTATCCGGCAGCCAATCCGTGGTTGGTGCTGCTACTACGATCTGGTCGATACCGTGCGCCTGCAATAAGCTGATCATGTCTAACGTGCAGGCGCGCTGGGCAGCAAGAACGAGTTGTTCTTGGGGCGTTCTACCGCCCGCCCCAAGCATAATAACCGCTCCAATATTGCGTTGCGTCATCGATTAGGAAACCACTGGATCGAGGATGCCGAAATCGCCTTGTTTACGTCGATAAAGGACATTGATGCGCCCTGCATCGGCATTGAAGAAAACGAAAAAATCGTGGCTCAACAGTTCCATCTGATCAATGGCTTCAATTTCGCTCATCGGAATGATTTCAATTTGCTTGCGTCGCGCAA
>CAZBPB010000223.1:4116-5546 GCA_964493565.1 uncultured Pleurocapsa sp.
TTACTGCCTCCCCAGCATCATCTTGCACTTGCTCCACCGCCTCTGGAACGTCTTCAGCGGCAGCCAGTTCTGGCTCTAATACCGCGAACTTTTCACCAGCGCGTCGCTTTTGCTTCCCTTTGTAGCGACTGATTTGCCGATAGATTTTGTCTACGACTACATCAATGGCGGCAAAATGATCCGCTTGTGACTTATCTTCAGCCCGCAGAATGATACCGCGTCGATCCCGCAGCGTCAGTTGCGCCACAGCACGATCACCGCCTTGTCGATGGCGTTCACGGGTTAGATCGAGCCGCAGGTCGGTAATATAGGGTAGATAACGATCAAGACGTTCGAATTTCTTTTCGGCATGGGAGCGTAGGGAGTCGGTGATTTCGATGTTCTTTGAGTGAATGTTGATTTGCATTGCTCACTCCTTTAGTGAGGACAATTTACAAGCAGCACAACGCATCGACTCATTAGCACTACGTTGGGTCGTCGTGATGGGCGGAAGCTAAGGTTAAGCCCCATACTTCTGCTGCACCTGCCTTTCGTAATGCGCTGGCACAGGACTTCAATGTTGCACCAGTCGTATAAACGTCGTCTACGATGACGATATGCTGATTACTAACGATAGATGGATCAGCTTCAAACGCGTCGGCAACGTTACCCATGCGTTCTTGCGCACTCAAACCAACCTGTGACTGCGTTTCCCGAATGCGCCTTAATGCCGTTCCTGAAAATGGTTTGCCTGCCCGTTGAGCAACCCGTTCGGCAAGTAATGCTGCTTGATTATAGCCCCGCGAGCGCAACCTATTAGGATGTAAAGGCGCAGCCGTAAACAGTGTGGCATTCCAGCTAGCCTGTTGATACTCTAAATGCAAACGCTGGCTCAAGACATTGGCGAAGCTGTACTGATTTTCGTATTTGAAGGCATGAATAGCTTTGCGTAATCCCCCCTGATAAATAGCCGTCGCGCGTTGCTGACGGAGGGGGCTGTCTGCCTCACAAACGACGGGAGATGGTGGCAGTTCAGACTGGCAGGATACACACAGGAGACTACCTGCGCGGTTACATTGAATACAACGAGGTGGAAATAGGAAATCTAAGGCAGTTTCCGCCAGTTGCCGCGCTACAAGTTGTAATCGGATGATGTGGGGGTTGCGAGCGTCGTTATTGCCTCGCAACCCGTCCATCTGCGTCATAGTGGTGTATTCGTTTCCATCAAAATGATTATCGACGGTCCCAGCAACACAATCCACAGCGACGGGAAAATCAGAAATACCATCGGGATCATCATTTTGACCGGTGCTTGATGTGCTTTCTCTTGCGCTCGCTGCCGGCGTTTCACCCGCATCTGATCAGCTTGGATACGCAAAATTTTGGCGATACTTACACCCAACTGGTCAGCTTGGATGATTGCTGCGGTGAAACTAGTAACGTCCGGCACT
>CAZBPB010000223.1:5556-6702 GCA_964493565.1 uncultured Pleurocapsa sp.
TCACGGAGCGCTTCACGGCGAATTTTGCCCAACGCAATTTCTTGGATCACACGTCCAAACGCCAGCGCCAGTTCGTTATCCCATTTGTCATATACCTTGTTCATCGCCTGATCAAAACCTAAACCTGCTTCTACGCAGATGGTGAGCAGGTCAAGCGCGTCTGGCAAAGCTTTGATAATATTGTTCTGGCGACGGGAAATCTGGCTGCGCAAAGACATGGCAGGCAGATAATAGCCTAGCACGAAGAATAGAGCTGTGAACAGGATAGCGTTTAAAGCTGGCTGTTGGGCGATTCGGAAGAACAGTAAAAAGCCTGCCACGCCCATGCCAAGACTGAGCAGAATACGTGTACCGAAGAAGGTGCGCGCATCCGTCTTGTGGTTCTGACCTGCCAACTCAAGCTGATGACGTGTTTGCTCAAGCTGATTTTCCGGTGTAAAGCGAGATGCTGTTCCAGCAATCACTTTGAATAGTGGGCGCAGTACGCGATCATTGAATGATAGCGATAGCTCCAGTTCCTCAAGGGACTGCGGCAGATTGTCCCGCGCTCCAAATTCGGCAAGCCGATCTTGCAACGGATCGCGCCCTGAATTTTCACGCATTCCAAAGTAAATGATGCCGCCTAGCAGTCCCAGACCGCCCACAGCAATAATGATGATGCCAATGACTTGTGATGTCATAATTGTTTACCTCATCACAGTTCGATATCGACGATCTTTTGAATAACCGCGGCTCCCATACCAATCATGCCTAGCCCGATGCCGATCATGGGCCAGCCACAATTGCGGTTTTCCACCAATCGCCCCATATAACTGGGGTTGATCAGCATTAGAAACAGCCCAAGCGCAATCGGCAAACCACTGATCAACCAGCCTGTAATGCGCCCCTGTGCCGTAAGTACCGCAATTTCTCCCTTGAGCTTGATGCGTTCACGGATGGTATGTCCGATGGTTTCTAGAATTTCCGCCAGATTACCACCAACCTCGCGCTGAATATTTACAGCCGGAACGACCAGGTCGAGGTCTTCACTTTCCACCCGATCCAGCATGTGCTGCATGGCATCCGGCGGGTCGATGCCGAGGCTTACTTCCTGCACAACGCGTTTGAACTCGGTCGAGGTCGGTTCCGGCGCGTCGCGCGAGATCG
>CAZBPB010000224.1:0-6659 GCA_964493565.1 uncultured Pleurocapsa sp.
GCGGATTCCCGGTTGGTGCAATCATGCAACTATTCAGGTCAACGGTGAGGCTGTGTATCCCCGTATGGTGGGTGGTTACGTCTTGCTTGAGCGCGTTTGGGCGGATGGGGATCAAGTTCAATTGACCCTGCCGATGCCAGTTGAGCGGATGCTGGCACACCCGAAAGTTCGTCAGAACGCCGGGCAGATCGCATTACAGCGCGGACCAGTGGTTTACTGCCTTGAGGAAGTTGACAACGGCCCCGACCTTGCCAACGTGATCCTACCACGTGAAGCATCGCTGAGAACGTCGTTTGATTCAGACCTATTTGGTGGTATTCCGGTCATTACTGCTGATGGGCTGCGAGCCTCGCCTTCTGGTTGGGATGAGGGTTTATACCTGCAAGCAAATAAAATTCCGGTCAATCGCACCGCCACAAAAATAAAAGCGATTCCGTATTTCCTGTGGGCAAACCGTGCTCCGGGTGAAATGCGCGTCTGGGTGCGAGAGAGTTAAGCCAGCGCCTGTGTATCTAAAGCAGGTGTGCCGATAAAACTAGAAGGCTAAGAGGGCGCAGGCACTATTCTGCGCCTTCGTTTTCGTCTATCGTCGGGGTCAACGCATGCGTGGGTCGAGAATATCGCGCAGGCCATCGCCAATGAAGTTGAAGGCGATAACCAGGCTGGCGATACCAAGACCGGGATACAACCACATCCACCATTGGTCAAAATAATCAATGCCGACGGCCACCATACGCCCCCATTCGGGAGAGGCGGGTTCTGGCCCTAATCCTAAAAAGCTCAAGCCAGCAAAGGTGAGGATGGCATTACCAACATCGAGCGTGGTCATCACCAGCATGGATGAGAGGCAATTAGGAACGATGGTTCTCCAGAGGAGATAAGAACGGGAAGCCCCCAGACACTGCGCAGCTTCGACATAATCGTTGGTCTTGGCTTTGATAACCAACCCGCGCATCATGCGGGCGTATGAAGGCCACCAGACAACCACCAACGCAAGCACCGCGTTCTGAATACTTGGCCCCAAGGCGGCGGAAACAGCCATCGCTAGAATGATCGTTGGAAAGGCCATAAAAAGTTCGGTCAGGCGCATCAATAGTTCATCGTAAAAACCGCCTAGAAATCCGGCTACAGCGCCAACTATTGACCCCATGACGCTGCCGAACGCAATGACGAGTAAACCTGCCGGAATGGTAATTCTGGCACCGTACAGCACCCGCGAATAGATATCGCGACCAAGTTCGTCTGTTCCCCAGAGATGCCCCGGACTACCCGGTGGTTGCAACCGACCGGTGACATTTTGCTGGAGTGGCTCATAGGGCGCAAGCATAGGCGCGGCTAGAGCAACGAACAGCCAGAAGATGACGATAACCAGCCCAACAATGAGCAGCGGGTTATGTCGCAGCGCTTTTCCGAGATCGCTTAGCCGCTCACGAGAGCCGGATTCGCGGATCGAGGAAATAGTAGAGGATGTCGACGACAAAATTAACCACCACGTAGATAAATGCGATCAGAAGGCTGACACCCATGATGGCAGGGAAGTCCTGAGACGTAGAGGCGCGGAACATATAACGTCCAATGCCGGGCCAAGCAAAAATGGATTCAGTTAAGACAGCACCTGCCAGCAAATTGCTATAAGACAACCCGATCACGGTCACAATGGGCAGCATAGCGTTGCGTAAACCATGTTTCATGACAACGATGCTTTCACGCACGCCCTTTGAACGCGCAGTGCGCATGTAATCCATGTTCAGGATTTCAAGCATAGAAGAACGGGTGACGCGGCTAATCAAGCCAGCCACATAAAGTGCTAATACCAACCCCGGCAAGATCAGATGAGAAGCAGCATCGAAGAAGGTGTCGGGGCGCCCGGCAATCAGGCTGTCAATTGTGAACAGGCCTGTCACCGTTGGGGGATCTCGCATGGTTACCGTTAGCCGTCCCGGCCCGGCTGCGATCCCTAACTGCGCATGAAACACGCTTAAGAAGACGAGCGCGAGCACAAAAACAGGCACGCTCACCCCGATAACGGCAACCGTGCGCGCGACAAAATCTATCGGGCGATTGCGCCACACGGCGGAAGCGATGCCCAGCCCTACCCCGATAAAAATCCCGAAAAAGGTGGCAACGGTTGCCAGTTCAATGGTTGCAGGAAGAAATTTAGCGATATCTTCGGCTACTGGCTGGCGCGTCTTGATCGAGCGACCCAGATTGCCTTGTAATAGATTGCCGAGATAAGTGAAATACTGCTCAATAGGCGGCTTATCCAGCCCCCACTCGGCGCGAAAGGCCGCAACAATTTCTTCGTTATTGAGCTGGCTCGGTGGCAGATTTGTATTGATCGGGTCAGCCGGTATCGCGTTGGCAATCAGGAACGACACAAAGGTGATCCCAATTAGTAATGGAATGATAAGCAGGATACGTCGAAGGGCGTACT
Organism: uncultured Pleurocapsa sp.; assembly: GCA_964493565.1. Taxonomy (GTDB): domain Bacteria; phylum Chloroflexota; class Anaerolineae; order Aggregatilineales; family Phototrophicaceae; genus Flexifilum. Next base: position 2,435 of record CAZBPB010000224.1, read on the forward strand.
GCGTAAGCGACATGGATACGCTTTTCTGATCAGGTCAAACGGTGAAAACAGGTGCGAGAGGGTAGAGACTGGCTTTCCCCTCTCGCACAAGGAACAATCTTATTCTGCGCGGCTAAGCAGCGCCACATCTAACAACCACTGCGGGTGCCAGACGTAACCCTCGATATCAGCAGCGAAGGCAGTTTGAACATCGGGCTGAATGAAGGGTGCCCAGGGGCTATTGTCCAGTGTGTAGGCCTGCAGTTGGGTGAACAGTTCTTCACGGGCAGCCGGGTCTGTAGCGATACGCGCCTCGGCAACCATACTATTCAGTTCTTCGGAAGCGACATCGGGCGTCCACAGAGCGCGCTCGTCAGCGACTTTACCACCGGGCAGGAACGACAGGAAGTCAATCGGATCGAGAACATCCGGCCCCCAGAACCAGTAACCAAACCCTTCTTGGCCGGTACGATAGCTTTCCAGCGCGACCTGCAGTTCAGCCGGCGCAAGGGTAACATTGATACCAATCTCGGCAAGGTCTGCCTGAATCTTCTGGGCGTTGGTATCCATATTCACGCCCTGGAAGGTGAAGGTCGGGTATTCCAGAGTGATATCGAAACCGTCGGCATAACCAGCTTCAGCCAACAGCGCGCGCGCGCCATCCAGATCACGCTGAACACCCTGCTCTGGCGCGAAGGAATAAGCATTGCCATAGAACATGATGCTGCCGGGCTGTACACCACCCCACAGAGCGACGTAGCCGGGGTAATCCAGCGCCATGCGAACGGCACGCTGTACCAGTGGATCTGACATCGGGCCACCAATATCGGGGTTCGCATTCATGAGTAGGAAGTGAACAATGTTACCGGGGCCGCGGTAGATCGCGATGGCCGGGTTGCCTTCCAGCGGCGCAATCTGATCGGAGGTCAGGTCTAGCGCAAGATCAATTTCGCCAGATTCCAGAGCAACCTTCTGTGTTGCGGGTTCGGGAATATTGGTGATGATGATGCGATCAAAGTAGGGGGCTTCGCCGTAATAGTTGTCGTTGCGAACCAGAACGGTTTCAACCTGCGGCTCCCATGCTTCAAGAACGTAGGGACCAGAGCCAGCAGAGCTGCTGTTCAAGAAATCGAGTGCCGCATCCGCTGTTGCTGCGTCTTCGGCTGCACTGCCACCGTTAGCGATAATTACGTCAGCGTTCGTGACTGCGAGAGCAGTGTTTGCGAGGTTCGCAAGGAATGACGGGCTAACGTCAGTGAGGGTGAACGTCACGGTATCGGCATCGTCAGCGACCACATCGGCAATAATCGCCGCGAGGAAAGACGGGCTGCCCTGAATATTCTTCAAGCGGTTGACCGAAAAGACCACATCATCTGCCGTCACCGCACTACCATCCGAGAAAACGGCAGCGGAATTCAGGTTGAAGGTGTAGCTCAAACCATCTTCAGAAATCGTCCAGTCGGTCGCCAGCGCAGGTAGAATTTCAGCGGCGCTATCATCCGGGAAGGTAACCAAAGTTTCATACAGCGCGCGGTGGATTACGCCGGTGGTCTGGGTATAGCCACGCGCCGGGTCAAGCGAGTCGGTGCTTTCGGCGTGCCCGATCACCAGCACACGCTCATCCTGCGCGCTCGCGATTGAGGTCGCAAGCATCGCAATGACTAGCAATACTGCTAAAAATCGCAACAGTCTCATGGAACCATCTCCTACAACAAATACACCCTTACGATGGGAAGCCGGCGATTGTAACGAACTGTTGAATGTTGATCAAAAGATTAACGAATTGGTCTTAATATCGTAATATTTGAGCGAACGGGCATATCCAAACGCGTTGACACTACTCTGCCTGTATGTTATTTCTCATCCGTGATTTCATAGAAATTAAGGACTCCAGAAATATGGATTTCAACAGCCGCATTCAGCGGTTTCAAGAGAAATTGAGTGGTAAGGCAGATGTCGCCTTTCTGCCAGTGGCAACAGATCTCGAATTTCTGATTGGCGTTCCGCGCGATATTCCGAATTTCGGTGTGACACTGCACCCCGGCGCATGGTTGGAAGGCGCGTGGCTTTCACCAGATGCTGCCCCGGTACTGGCGTTACCGCGAATGACGGCTGAATTTGGCGGATTGAACCGTTTAGAGAATGTCGAAATTCGGATATTAGGTGATTGGGATGATCCGGCAGAGATGGTGCGCGACATCCTCTCCAAACTCAAGCTACCCCTAAAGCCTCGCGTCGCTATCAGCGATAAAGCTGAAGCCGAAACGGTGATCCAGCTTCAGAAACTGCTGCCGGATGCAGTATTTGTTTCAGCAACCGGAATAATGCGTGAACTACGCACTGTGAAAAGCGCGGAAGATATTGAGGCCATGCGCCGCGCGGGTGTGGTCACTGAAGCCGCGTTCGCCGATGTTTTGAGTCATTTACGAATGGGCATGACCGAGTTGGATATTGTTTCAGAAGTAGATTACCAGCTTCGAAGACACGGCGGGCTTGGGCCATCATTTACAACCTCGCTTTATAACTCCGGGCCAGATCACCCGATGATCTGGGGAGACAGGCTGACCACGTGGAAACGGTCGGTAAATGCTGGTGTGTCGGTATTGTTTGACTTCGGCGCAGCACATCAGGGCTGGTGCTATGACTTCGGGCGCACGGTTAGCTTTGGCGCACCGTCCAACGAGCAAATCAAGGTATACAATCTGGTGATGGAATCACAGCGCGCTGGCATTGCCGCGCTTAAAATAGGCAGCACCTGCGAGGCGACGGATGCCGCTGCGCGAAAAGTGATCGAAGATGCCGGGTACGGTGAATTCTTTCGCCACCGCCTTGGTCACGGCATTGGCATGGATGTACACGAACCGCCCTTCCTGACGAGAGGCAACAAAACCGAATTGGTCGAAGGGATGATGTTCACCATTGAACCCAGCATCACTCAGTATCATAACGCTTCGTCACGCGTGGAAGATGTAGTGGTGGTGCGGCCTGATGGTGGCGAACCACTGACGACAGGCTTCCAGCAGTTATATGTAGTGGAGTAATGTTCAATGAACGAGCGTACCAATATCTCAACTGGCACGCCATGGGAGAAGAAGCTCGGCTACTCGCGCGCAGTCCGGGTTGGCAATCTGGTTTATGTTTCGGGCACAACCGCCAGTGATGAGGCTGGAACGGTGATCGGGATTGGTAGTCCGGGCGAGCAAGCTGATTACATTTTCAAGAAAATTGAGCGGGCGCTGCTTGCGGCTGGCGCCAACCTACAAGACGTGGTGCGCGTGCGAATGTTCGTGACCGATATTTCGCGCTGGGAAGAAGTCGGGCAAGCCTATTCCCATTACTTCAAGAATGTACTGCCGGTTACAACCATGGTGGAAGTGAGTAATCTCATTGACCCCCGGCAAATGGTGGAAATTGAGGTTGATGCGGTCATTGGAAACAGCCCATGAAATACAGCCTGCGCTTCAATAATGACCTGCCAGCGCAGGACTACGTAACACTGGCGCAAGCAGCAGAGGCGGCAGGGTTCGATCAGTTCTGGGTAAGCGATGATTTATTTTTGCGAAGCGCGCCGGTAATTTTGACTGCATGCGCGCTGGCAACAAGCACGATTGAACTTGGCACCTGCATTGTGAACCCATATACACTGCACCCTGCCGAGATGGCGATGATGGCGGCCACACTAGACGAGGTTTCAGGTGGCCGCTTCAACTTAGGTTTATCAGCAGGAGCAGCCGAGTTCCTGAAATGGGTCGGCATCACGCCAGAAAAGCCGGTGGCAACCGTTGCGGAAACGATTGCTGTGCTGCGTAAGCTGTTTGCAGGCGAACGCGCCGAATTGACTGGCAGCACAATGCAATGGACAGACGAAGCCTATTTGCGTTTCACACCCGCACGCATAATTCCAATTTACGTTGGCGCGCTTTCGCCAAAGATGCTGAACCTAACCGGCGCGGTCGCTGATGGCGCACTGCCGCTGCTGCTGCCGCCGGAACATTATGAGACAGTGAAACCATTGATCGCACAGGGAATGGATGAAGCTGGTCGTGATTGGAATGATCTTGATCTGGCGGCGTGCATCTGGGTATCGGTGGCTGAAGATGTTGAATCTGCGGAAATGGCGCTGCGTCAGAAGATTGCGTACTATGGTCACGCACTTAGCCCGTTGATCTGGGATCGACTGGGGGTGAGACAAGACGATTTCCGCCCGATGGAGCAGGCAGCAATGCGTGACAATGATCTTCGTGCG
>CAZBPB010000225.1:0-6642 GCA_964493565.1 uncultured Pleurocapsa sp.
GTCATGGCACCTTCGCCATCGTCGGCCATCATCATGGCAGAATAGGCTTCAGCATTGCTCAGATCAACTACCACGCCGGCATCAGCGCCAACGTAGGCCGAGTTCAACGTCACCATCAGCGGGGCAGTGCCGCTCCCCGTTAGGCCGTAGGGATAATTCAGGTTCTGGGCATACGCCTCGCCGCTCAACACGTCTACCACGCTGCCCGTACCCGGCTGCCAACCCTGATCAAACGTGCCGATCTGCACTGCGTACAGCGTGTCATTGGCAAACAGCAGGTCTACAATCGCGGTAAAGCCGTCGTAGCTTTCGATCAGTTCGCCATCCATACCGTAGTGATCCACCCGAGATCCCCCTTCAGGGAATGGGAAGCCGGTCAGGAAGCCGATATATACGCTGCCATCAGGCGTCGTCGCCACTGAGGTTGGCACCGGGTTTTCGCTTTCCGGCCATGTCACAAACACTTCAAGGCCAGCCGCTTCCGTCCACTTCCAAACGGTGTTCGCGCCGGCATCAGCAATGTACAGAATACTGTTGATTGGATCCCAGCCCAGATCAACCGGGTTGCTATCAATAATCTGCGAAACGACTTCGCCGCTGGTCGGATCCAGCGCATACACAAAGCTAGCAACCGCGCCATCCCGTCCAGATACCCACACCTGATCGTTGATCAACGCGATCCCCGCAAGGCCGCTCACTTCGCCACCCTCATCAGTGCTGGGAAAGCCGCTGACTTCCACCGCATCACCAGATGCCGTGATCACCGTAAAACCACTGGTCAGGCCGCGCATAGCTGGCCCAAAAACCCCGCTGACTTCTTCATCGCCGCCGGAACCGGCTTGAACGATGTAAATTGTCGGCGTTTCACCAAAAACGAGGATGTGCCGGGGGTTATCCAGCCCGCTTGCAACCACGCCCTCAGGCATATCTTGCGCGAAAGCCGGTACAGCGCCAACCAACGCTGCTGTTACGGCTGCAGCCAATCCAAATTTCTTCACTTGAAGCATAAGAATTACTCCCTGTGCCATACTAACTTGCAAGGCACATCATAGCATTGAATGGGTTTTTGCCCCGCGCACACACATGCATCACTCATAATTTATTCAGCTTAACGCGAACCAGCACAGTCAATAACGCCGCTCAAGCAGCTACCACAAACCGTAATGATTGCTGAAATGATTTATACATATTGCCCATAAATTAAGGTTGAAGATAGCGCCAGAGCTATAGTCATTGTATGCCTATCAGGGCAGTATGAACTTGTATGGAGGAAAGTGATTGTGAAAAGGTTGTTTTTGCTCGCAGGTGCAGTGGGTATGTCGTTAGCTGCATTCGGTGCCATTGGCGCACAGGATAGCGGCATGGCATGTCCCGAAGGTGAGGCCGACATTGTCATTGCGGCTGGCGCAGTCGGTATCGAACTCGAATTGGTACAGGATCAGGCTGCGCGCTTCACTGAAATGTGCCCCAATATCATCGTAACCGCGTTGGAAACCCCCGATCTGGCGACTGATCGCCTCAGCACCTATCAGCAGTTCTGGGAAGCGCAAAGCCCCGACGTTGACGTGTATCAGACCGACGTGATCTGGGCGGGTATTGTTGAACCCCATGCGGTTGATTTGAACGAATACCTGAGCGAAGAATATATTGCCCAGTTCTTCCCTGATATGGTTGCCGGCCAGACCGTCAATGATCGCCTCGTCGCCATTCCGTGGTTTACCGATGCCGCCGGTCTGTATTACCGTACCGACCTGCTCGAAAAATATGGCGTCGAAGTTCCCACCACCTGGGATGAACTCACCGCCGCCGCGCAGACCATTCAGGATGGCGAGCGCGCCGAAGGTAACGGTGAATTCTGGGGTTACGTGTGGCAGGGTAACGCCTACGAAGGCTTGACCTGCGACGCCCATGAGTGGCTGGTTGCCGAAACTGGCGATACCTTCATCACCGCCGATGGCAGCGTGAATGTGAATAACGAAGCCTTCATCGGTGCGCTGGATCGCGCCGCTGGTTGGGTTGGTACTGTCAGCCCCGAAGGCGTGACCACCTACGGTGAAGAAGAAAGCCGTGCCGTATGGCAGGCAGGCAACGCCGCCTTTATGCGCAATTGGCCTTATGCCTACGGTCTGGGCAATGCCGATGATAGCGCTGTCGCCGGGCTGTTCGGCTATGCCCCGCTTCCTGATGGCGCATCCCGCGCCGGCGCATGCCTCGGTGGTTGGCAATTGATGGTCAGCCGCTATTCAGACAACGTAGACGCTGCGGTTGCCGTCGCCGAATTTATGGCCTCGTCTGACGAACAGCTCGCGCGCGCGCTCAGCCCGCAAGGTGCTAACCCCACCATTCCGGCGCTCTATGAAACCGAAGAACTGGCCTCAAACCCGCTCTTCGCTGCCATGGGGCCGATTCTGGGTACCGCGTTCCCGCGTCCTAGCGCCATCACCGCTGAAGATTACAACCAGGCATCCACCATCTTCTTCTCCAATGTTCACGATGTGTTGACCGGAACCACTGATTCCGTTACCGCCGTCGAGGATATGGAGCTGGATCTTCAGGATCTGATGGACAGCCGCGCAAGCTAATACGCCGCAGGCTAAGGGCGGGGTGATTTAAGCAGCATGCCCCGCTCTTTAGGGACGCCTTTACCCTCAAACGTGAAGCGCGTCCCTTTTCTAAAACTTCTTCTTCCCCTATTTTCCGGCGACACCATGTAGGAGCACAGGTTATGGCTGCTGCCCGGCCTCAATCAAGTACTCAGCAGGAGAGCATCTCGTCCACCCTCGGAGTACTACTCATTGCTTTCATGTTTCTGATCACCGGACTCGGAGCAATTGCCCTGCTGATCTCAAATATCAGCTCGGTTGTCAATGCGGCACTCCCGGATGAACCTACCGGGCAAACCTTACTTAATTTTCTCTATACCTATGGAATTATCGTGCCCGTGCTGCTGGTTGGCATCGGCATTTACTCGATTTTTCTCAGTGTTCAACTGTTCCAACGAAAAGCGACCGCGGCATCCTGGGCAAGACAGCTTTTGCTGTGGTTCGTTGTGCTGATGGTGGTGCTGATTGTGCAGGGGCTAACGCTCGGCCCCGTTGGCGTGACCATCAATCTGGAAGAGCGTGTTAACAACGTGATCCCCTATGCCCTGGTGCTGGTGGTCGCGCTCCTCGGCTACCTGTGGATGGGCCGCAACATGCAGCTCTATATCGGCCAGGAAACCCTGGTACAGGCAAGCGCCCGTAGTGCCTGGAATCTGCTGGTTCCGACCATCGTTCTGCTGCTGGTGGTTGCTCTGCGGCCTCTCGAAAAAACGTTTGTTGCCAGCCTCACCGATGACACCTTTGCCGGTGGCGTTGATGAAAGCGTCAATTTCATCGGGCTTGAAAATTATGCCCGTCTGCTCAGCTTTCGGTTTGACATTCTTCACTGTGAAACCGACCCTGCCACCGGTGCCTGCCTGACTACCCCCGACGGCAGCATCGTTTTCCCGCGTCCGCGTGCCGTGCTGGATGAAAGTTACACCGACATGCGCTATCGCGAAGTGTTCGGCATTGACTTTGGCGACAGCCGCCTGATTTTCAGTGGTCGTGATACCGATTTCTGGAGCGCCGTCGGCAACACCCTGTATTTCACCTTCTTCTCGGTGCTGCTCGAATTGGTGCTAGGCCTGTTCATCGCCATGGTCATCAATTCAAAGTTTCGTGGGCGCGGGCTAATGCGTACCGCCATGCTCATCCCGTGGGCCATCCCGACGGTGGTTTCGGCGCGCCTATGGGGGCTAATGCTGCGCGATAATTCTTCCGGCGTCATCAATTCGGTGCTGCTGCAATTAGGGGTTATCTCCAGTTCGCAGGCGTGGCTGGCAAATCAAGCTCTGCAAATTCCCGCGCTCATCGCCATTGATGTGTGGAAAACCACTCCCTTTATGGCGCTGATTTTGCTGGCTGGTTTACAGGTCATTCCCGGCGAAATTTATGAGGCCGCGCAGGTAGACGGCGCAACCGGCGTTCGCCGTTTCTTCAGCATCACCCTGCCGCTGCTCGCCCCCGCTATCACCATCGCGCTGGTTTTCCGCACGCTGGATGCCATCCGGGTATTCGACCTGTTTCAGGTCTTGTTGGGGCGCGGCAAGCTCTCGCTGGCAACCTATAACTATGACACGCTGGTGGGGCAGCAGCAGTTAGGCTATGCCAGCGCCATTGGCGTCGTCATTTTCGTCCTGATTCTCATCTTCACCGTGTTGTACGTTCGAGTTCTGGGGGTAAAAGCCGAATGAGCGCTGTCGCCGCTGTGCATCCTGCCAATACGCCCCAAAAGCCATTTTCCCTGTGGAAGCTGCTGCAGCGCATTGGCTTTTACGCCCTCGTCGTTCTGATTCTGTTCTATACCCTGTTTCCCTTTTACTGGATGATCTCCACCTCGCTAAAAACCGAGTCCGAGTTGTTTGGTACTGCCCAGCTCTTTCCGCAAAACCCGACGCTCGATAACTATCGCGCGGTGCTGGAAACCAACCCGCGTACCGGCGAAAACGAATTTATGACCGCCCTGCTCAACAGCAGCATTGTGGCTTCCAATTCGGTGCTGCTGGCGCTGTTGATCGGCTCGTTTGCCGCCTACGCGCTGGGCAGGCTGCAATTTCGTGGTCGGCTGGTCATGCTTTACGCGGTGCTGGCAATGACCATGTTTCCGCAAATTTCTATCCTTTCCGGGTTGTTTGCCATCGTCAACGAATTAGGCGTGTATGGCTCGCTTTCAGCATTGGTCATCACCTATCCGATCATCACCCTGCCGTTCACCGTTTGGACGCTGACCAGCTTCTTCAAAGGGCTGCCCGGAGAGCTTGAACAGGCCGCGCTGGTGGACGGCGCAACCACCTTCCAGACCTTCTATCGTATTCTGCTGCCATTGACCGCTCCCGCGCTGGTCACAACCGGCCTGCTGGCGTTCATTTCAGCGTGGAATGAGTACCTGTTTGCGCTCACTTTCACCGTAATCAACCCCACCGCGCGCACTGTGCCGGTAGCCATTGCCCTGTTCTCCGGTACGGTGCAGCGGCAAGACCCCGTCGCAGCGGTCATGGCTGCCGCCGTCATCGTCACCCTGCCGCTGGTGGTACTGGTGCTCATCTTCCAGCGCCGCATCGTGGAAGGCTTAACTGCCGGCGCGGTGAAGGGCTAACCACGCCGGTATGCTGTAGGGGCGATACTAAAAATCTGAAAGAAGCTTTTGACCTGTTTTCCTGCCAGTGCGAGAAACATGGGGAAAACGATCCGGTTTAGCAAGCCTAACGGGCTATTTGTAGTCAGGCAGCCTTCAGGCTGTCGTCTTTAGCCGGATGGCTTCGAGCCTCCGGCGCTGCGTGCTGCGCCATTCCCCTCCTTATATGCTCATCTGTTGACCACCTCTCTCTGTGTATGGCTGAGGGGAGGACATGTTCTCAAATATAAGCGAGAACGCCGCATCACATTTGTTAGTAGGGGCAAGGCATGAGCGTGTTTCATCATTGTGCAATTGATGAAACCTCACCCCGCTGCACTACGTTTAGCTTCCCCTCTCCGTGCACGGAGAGGGGATTGAGGGGTGAGGTTATTGCCGGCGGTTTGTATATTGCGCCGCTTCTGAAACAACCTCATGCCTTGCCCGTTTTCGGGCGCGCTGTATCGCGCCCCTACAAAATAAACCGTGGGATATTCAGGCTTCTTTGAAAGGTGTCCTCTCGTCAGAGAGGGAATCGAGGGGTAACGTCAACCCCTTTATCAGGTTCAGATATTCTAATTGCGTATTTTATGGATTGACTGTAATGTTCTTCATATCCGCGCAATCAAAGTCCTGGAGGCCGTTATGCCCGGTCGATTGACACCACAGATCCCCGATTCAGGATTCCACAAACACAAATCAGTCAGTGAACAAAAAGCGCATACTCCCGATCAAACATACTTTGAACTGCCAGCAGGCTTTCTGAACTTGCAGCGCAACATTGGCAACTCCGGTGTAAAGCGCATGTTAGCCAGCAATGCCCCGATCCAGCGCAGCAAAGCAGAAGAACTGCCTGTTGAGCAGGGCGGTCTGATGGATCCCTTCAGCAGTAAATCTGATCAATCCATCGCGCAAGGGGGGTTAGTTGATCCATTCAGCGGACAATCTAATCAAAACTCGTCCGGAGGCAAATCCGGCCAGTCTATCGAGCAGGGCGGTCTGGTTAATCCGTTTGGCAATAAATCCGGTCAGTCCATTGAGCAGGGCGGACTGGTGGATCCCTTCCGTGATAAATGGAAATAACACTTTTAGGCGCTCTACAGGGAAAATCATATTCCATTAAATAACTAGATCGCCTGAATTCAACCTTCGCCGGATAACTTACTGGCCGCAACACGAGTTGTAAGCGTGTTTCAAAAATTAGGTGTATAGTGGCCTTATGCAGCACGAATATAGAGATCAGGGTGTATCCCTATGGTCGCCAACTTCGCGCATAAGCAGTTCCAATCTTCAACTCTGGCGCTGCGCCGCAAAGATGAAGAACAATCCTCTGTACAGGCGAAACAATCCCAGCCGTCTATCATCACGCTTCAACGCTATGTCGGCAACGCTGGCGTCCAGCGCCTGATCAATTCTCCCATCATTCACCGCAAAGGCTGTGGC
>CAZBPB010000226.1:0-2941 GCA_964493565.1 uncultured Pleurocapsa sp.
TCGTTGTCGTTATTGGCAACTGTGTAGGCCAGCAGCCCACGCCTACCCCAACGCAGCCGCCTACCAGCACTTCCACGAACACAGCCGTCTTCACCGTGACCCCGCCGCCCATCAACGTTACTGCCAGCGCAGCAGTAGTCACGGTTGACCCTGAATCACGCGTCAATCAGGTTACATTTCCGCTGGGCTGGGGGGCGGAGCACGATTTCTGGAAGGTGTATTTCACTGCGCCAAATGGAAGCCGTGACCCCGCAACCTATGTTGGGGGTATTGATGTTCCGCTGATCGAAGCAATCAACGGTGTTCAGCGCACGCTGGATATCGCCGCCTATGAATTTAATAATCCAGCCATTACCGAGGCAGTGATTGCTGCGCGGCGGCGGGGTGTACGGGTGCGTATCGTCACAGACAATGAAGATGGCTTAGAAGACGACAATACCACGCTCCATCAGTTGCAGGCGGCGGGCATTCCGATTGCTACCGATACGCGCACAGCGTTAATGCACGATAAATTCATGATTCTGGATGGCGCTACCGTTGTCACCGGTTCGTGGAATTTCACCATTAACGATACCTATCGCAACAATAACAACGCCCTGTTCTTGCGTTCGCAGGATGCCGTGACCGACTATCAGGCTGAATTTAACGAGATGTTCATCGAAGGACGTTTTGGCCCTACCTCTCCGCGCAACACGCTTTCGCCATCATTCACGCTCAATGGCATCCCGGTTCAGCTGTTTATGGGGCCAGAAGATGACCCAATGCCGGGCATGGTTGAAGCTGTCGCGCAGGCACAGCATTCGGTTCGCTTTATGGCATTCTCGTTCACCCATGCAGATCTGCGTGATACACTGCTCGATCTTGCTGCGCGCGGTGTGTCCGTTGAAGGTATTTTTGAGACCACCGGCAGCACCACCCAGTACGCTGCTTTACCACCGCTGTTTTGCGCGGGGCTAGATGTGCGTCAGGACGGAAATTCGTTTGTGATGCACCACAAAGTGTTCATAATTGACGAAACCACTGTTGCTCTGGGATCGTTTAATTTCTCGAATAACGCTGCGGACTCCAATGACGAAAATCTGATCATCATTTCTGACCCACTGCTTGCCAGCCTGTATCTAGATGAGTTCAATCGTAGGTGGCAGGAAGCTGTGATACCCACCAGCATCACCTGTAACTAACGGCGCTAAAACTAAAGCGCGAAAGGACTGCAAACACATGCCTTTTATTGAAGCGCCAACCACGTTTTATCTGGGTCGCCAATTTAACCCGACTGCGAAAACGCTGTCGAACAACGTGGTCTATTACGATTCGCGGCATCTAACCACCCATGCCATCGTCGTGGGCATGACCGGCAGCGGCAAAACCGGGCTGTGTTTGAATCTGCTGGAAGAAGCCGCTTTGGATAACATCCCCGCGATTGTGATTGATCCCAAAGGTGATATCACTAATCTGGCGCTCAATTTTCCAAACTTGCAGCCGGGTGATTTTGAACCCTGGGTGAACGTGGATGATGCCCGCCGCGCCAATATGGATATTCCCCAGTTTGCCGCGAAAACAGCGCAAACATGGCGCACCGAACTGAACAACTGGAGCATTGCGCCGGAACGCCTGCTGTGGCTGAAACACGCAGCACAGATCAGCATTTATACCCCCGGCTCAGAGGCAGGGCTGCCGGTTAGTATCCTGGCGTCGCTCAAAGCCCCGAAACAGGGTTGGGCGGGCAATGAAGAGGAATACCGCGAAGAAATTAGCGGGATCGTCACTGCCTTGCTCGGCTTAATCGGGCGCGATTCAGCCCCTGTGCAGGATAAAGAACATGTTTTGCTCTCCAACATCTTCGAATACGCATGGTCGCGGGGCAAAGACCTCTCGCTGCAAGATATCGTCAAACAGGTGCAGGAACCGCCGTTCCAGCAGCTTGGTGTGTTCCCGCTCGATGACTATCTCTCGGCAAAGCAGCGTTCCAAACTTGCAACTGACCTGAATAACATTCTAGCCGCGCCTTCGTTTCAAGCATGGCTCAGCGGTGAACCATTAGATATTCAAAAGCTGTTGTATCAAAGCGATGGTCGCCCGCGCGTGTCCATCCTGTATCTGGCGCATCTCAACGAAGCCGAACGCCAGTTTGTGATGACCCTGCTCATGGAAAACATCATTAGCTGGATGCGTACCCTTAGCGGCACCACCAGCCTGCGCGCCCTGCTCTACATTGACGAAATGTACGGCTATTTCCCACCCTACCCCTTCAACCCGCCAACTAAAACCCCCCTGCTGCGCTTGTTAAAACAGGCGCGCGCCTTCGGGTTGGGGCTAATACTGGCAACCCAGAATCCCGGCGATCTGGACTATAAGGGCTTAAGTAATACCGGCACATGGTTCATCGGGCGGCTGAATACCGACAATGACAAACAGCGCCTAATGGCTGGCCTGCAATCCATGTCCAGCACCAACGACGAGATCAATCTCAAGGCATTGGATGTGCTAATCTCTGATCTTGAACCGCGCACCTTCATCCTCAGCGACGTACACGATCCGAACAGCCCCTACATCTTCAAAACCCGTCAGACCATGAGCTATCTGCGTGGCCCATTGACCAAACAGCATATTCAAAAGTTAATGCAGCAGCAGCGTGCGGAACTATTGGGCAAAACGGGTGTCATTCCGCCGCAGCCGCCATCGCCAACTTATCTCAGCGAGTCTCAGGCCGCGCCTGCTGCCAATTATGCTGCCCAATCGGCATATTACCGCCAGCAAAACACAATTTCCCCTCCTCCCACGTTGCCGGAAGCGCCGCCGACCTTACCAGAGTCTACCCCGCCACCGCCTCCCGCCCCGATTGTGCCTGCGCAGCCCCCCGTTCCGGCGCAAGTTCAACGAACAACGGCGATATCGCCCGCTCCAGCATCCGGGTTCGGCTTTGCTGCAGAGCGCCCAACGC
>CAZBPB010000226.1:2951-6638 GCA_964493565.1 uncultured Pleurocapsa sp.
GGCAGCAGCGTACTGGCTTCAGCGTGTCAGCCTTAAACGGGCTTGCGCTTGCCTATAAACCTGTCTTGCTCGGTCAAACTGCCGTGCGCTTTCAAGATCGTAAAAGCGGCACGTTTACCATCCGGCTGTTCACTTATCAGATCCCCGCGCTGGAACGTATGGGCTTAATCCACTGGCAGGATTACGTTACGCCGCCGCTGGATACCCGCGCCGTTTCCGGCGAGCCGCAGCCGCAAAGCCTGTTCGCAGATGTTCCATCCGGCATTGCTGATCCCAAACGATTGTCAGCCCTGCGTCGTGAAATGGTGGATATGCTCTACGCCACCGCAAGGCTGAATGTTCCGTTTAACTCGGCGTTAGGGCTGTACGGCTCTCCAGACGCTGACTTGAATGAATTTCGAGCGCTGGTTCAGCAAACCGCGCGCGAGCGGCGCGACGCCGATGCCGACACGGTGAGTAAACGCTACGAAGACTTGCTGGATAGCCTGTATGACAAAATGCAGCGTCATCAAACTTCGTTTAACAGCGCCGCCGCCGAACTACAAACCAATAAACGACTGAAAACCTTCACCACTGGCGAAGCCATCCTTGGACTGATGAAAGGACAAACGTCTTATACCCTGTCGCGCATGAACATGGCAGAGTATTGGAAACAGCGCACGCAGGGCAAGCTGGATATGAGCCAGTTGCAAATTCAGCAGATCAACGACGAAGTACAGGAATTACAGCGCAAGTTCAATGATGATATGGCCGCAGTGAACGAAAAATGGGCGCGCGTTGCCGTAACGGTGGAAGAATACCCGGTACAGCCCTACAAAAAAGATATACTGGTAGAGTTATTCGGCATTGGCTGGCAGCCGCACTGGTATGCGGAATCTGCAGGTCAGCCGGTGCTGCTTCCCGCGTTTTAGCGGTGAAACACTTTCGCCATTTAGGAAGAGGTTCACAATGAAAAAACTGATTCTGGTGATGGTTTCAACGGTTGTTTTGCTGGCGTTTAGCCTCCCCGCCCTTGCCCAGCCAGTTAATCTGTTGCAAGACCCCGGTTTTGAAGGCCCGTATGTGAATCGTGGTCGTTCAGACTTGAACACCCCCGCCGCGTGGCCGTTGTTCGCGCAGCAGGGGCCTACCGGTCAAATCTGGGAAAATCGCGCCGATCATCTGTTTGCCTTCCCGCACTGTACCGCGCCGCAGGTACTTTCCGGCCCTTGCTCTCTGAATCTAAACGGCGGTTTTGTGACATGGAACGCAGGCGTTTTTCAGCAGGTGGCGGTTCCCGAAGATGCTAATCTGGTCGGCAGTGTGAATGCGTGGGTGCAAACCTGTAACTCCCGCAATTCCGAAAATCAATTTGTTGGCTACCCTTGCGGCTCTTCCCCCGCTTCAGAAGTCTATGTGCGCGTGGGTATTGATCCCAATGGTGGCACCAATCCTTACGATCCGGCAGTGATCTGGGGGCCCGCCATTGCCCCGCACGATCACTGGGAAGAAGCAACGGTAAACGGCACTGCCAACGGTGGTCTGGTCACCTTCTGGATTTTCACCGGTCAATCCTGGCCCAGCGATTTCAATAACCGCTGGTTTGATAATGCTGTGCTATACGTTGGCGGGCCGGGCGGCAGTTCACCCGCCGGCTCCACCGGCGGAACCGCCCAGACCGATACTGGAACCAGCGCCCAACCAACTCCGCGCCCGACATCATCGCTGCCGGTGCGCCAACCTGCCGAAGCCAGCGGCGCGCAGTATCACGAAGTACAGTTTGGTGATACCCTCAGCGGCATCGCGGTCATCTACGGCGTCCCGCTGCAGCAGGTATTGGACTTGAATGACTTGACCATGGCGACCGCCCGAAATGTGCCATTGGGTACTCGCCTGCTGATCAGGGAAGCAGGCGGCTAAACGCCTGATCATTCATGTCTGCTCCGCTCCCCCTTCCAGAAATACGCGTACTAGACCTCACCCGGTTGCTGCCGGGTGGGGTTTTGACCTTGATGCTGGCTGAACTTGGCGCGGAAGTCATTAAGGTTGAAAGTCCCGATGGCGGCGACTATGCCCGTACCATGCCCCCTTATACTGCATTCGGCGTGGGCGCAATTTTTTATGCCACTAATCACGGTAAGCGCAGCATCGTCATTGATCTGAAGAAGCCGGAAGGTGTGATTCTGCTGCGCCATCTGGCCAAAACTGCCGATGTGCTGGTCGAAAGTTTCCGCCCCGGCGTAATGGCGCGGCTTGGCTGTAACTATGAAGCCCTAGCGGTTGTAAACCCGCGCCTTGTGTATTGCGCGCTTTCCGGTTGGGGCAGCACCGGCCCAAATGTACTGAAATCGGGTCACGATCTGAACTATGCCTCAATCGCTGGCGTGATCGGCGCGGCGAACATGCCGCAGCCTGCCGGCGCGCAAATGGCCGATATTGGCGGGGCGTATGTGGCGCTTTCTGGCATCCTGGCGGCGCTGCTGCGGCGGGAACGTACAGGCGCAGGCGGCTTTGTAGACGCGGGCTTATTCGATGCTGCGGTTCCTCTAAACATCGTTCAGTTTGCCGAAGTGACTGCCGCTGAATCACCCATCGTTCAAGGCGCGCTCACCGGCAAGCAAGCCTGTTACAACGTATACCTCGCTTCAGACGGTCAACCCGTCGCATTAGCAGCCCTTGAGCCAAAATTCTGGGAGCGTTTTTGCCTTGCCGTAAGCCGCGCCGACTTAATAGAACGCTATCTTCTGGCAGAGCGACAGGCTATGCTGATCGGTGAACTCAAAGCTCTGTTCGCGCAAAAACCCGCATCGGAATGGGCAGTCCTCTTAGAACCCGCCGACTGCTGTTTCTCGCTGGTTTTAACGCCGGAACAGTCCTTACATAACCCGCATTTGCAGGCGCGCGGCGCGCTAGAGGTTGATGATCAGGGGAGTGTTCATCTTCGCAGCCCGATCCATCTGGATGGTATCACCTCGGAAACATCACCATCTCCACCACCAGCGATGGGTGCAGATACAGACCTCATTTTGCAGAATATGGGTTATTCAGAAGAAGAAATTAGTGCCTTGAGATCAGCCGGTGTGATTGCCTAATTCAAGGATTGTGAATGACCATCACCTATGATGACTTCGAAAAAGTAGAGATCCGCGTTGGCGAAATTATTGCTGTTGAAGATTTTCCCCGCGCCCGCAACCCATCTTATAAGGTACAGGTATTCTTTGGCGACGAGATCGGTCACCGCTGGTCATCAGCACAAATTACCAGCTATTCAAAAGAAGATTTGATCGGCAAACAGGTGGTCGCAGTCGTCAATTTTGCGCCCAAAAACATTGCCGGCTTCATGAGTGAATGTCTGATTTTAGGCGCTCGCACAGCAGAAGGTCATGTGTCTGTCCTCACACCTTCCAAAACCGCCGTGATCGGTGAGCGGGTGTTTTAGCGCCTCTCCATCCTCAATATCCGGTCAAATCCCGCATAGTCGAATAGTATTTCAGCGGTTGCATCTGGCACAGATTGTCGCGCTAATTCTAAAATCGTCTCGCCCTGCCCCGCGCCAAACTCCAGCAGTGCAAAAAACTGCGGCGCGCAAACTTGATTCAATTGATTCAGCAGCCGCCGGATCAGTTCCAGCCCATCGGCGCCGCCGTCCAACGCCAGCATCGGCTCATAACGGCTTACCGGCAGCGAGCGTGCTTCATCAGTAGGGAT
>CAZBPB010000227.1:0-594 GCA_964493565.1 uncultured Pleurocapsa sp.
GATGAAGCTGAAATTCGCGGCCATCGCCGCACCTATATTGGCGCACTCCCCGGTAGAATCATCCAGACAATGCGCCGTGCAGGGACAATTAATCCGGTCTTCATGCTCGATGAGATCGATAAACTTGGCACCGATTTTCGCGGCGATCCATCTTCGGCGTTGCTGGAAATTCTCGATCCCGAACAAAATCACGCCTTTTCGGATCACTATCTAGAAGTTCCTTACAACCTTTCTAAAGTGCTGTTTATCACTACCGCCAATGATCTTGATCCGCTGCCACCCGCCCTACTAGATCGGTTGGAGGTGATCGAATTCACCAGCTACACTGACGAAGAAAAGTTGGTCATTGCCCACCGTTTTCTGATTCCACGTGAACTGGAAGCGAACGGCGTCAGCAACCTCGGTTTATCATTTGAAAATTCCGCCCTAAACGCGCTGATTCACGAGTACACCTATGAGGCCGGTGTTCGTAACCTTGATCGTGAAATTGCCAATATTTCTCGCAAAATCGCGCGGCAAGTCACTGAAGAAAAACATTACCCCCGGCGCATTACCGCCAAGCAGGTATACAAACTGCTTGGTGCTGCGCCTTTT
>CAZBPB010000227.1:623-5408 GCA_964493565.1 uncultured Pleurocapsa sp.
GACGATATGCACGCTAATGATACTGATAGCGTGGGCGTTGCCACCGGCCTTGCATGGACGCCGTTCGGTGGCGATGTACTCACAATTGAAGTGTCCGTATTGGCTGGCAAAGGCACACTGCTTTTAACCGGATCATTAGGCGAAGTGATGCAAGAGTCGGCACAGGCCGCGCTAAGCTATATGCGAAACCGTGCCGAAGATTTCAATGTGCCGAATGATGATTTCGACTATTTCGATGTGCACGTGCATGTCCCCGAAGGAGCTGTGCCTAAAGACGGTCCTTCGGCAGGTGCTACCTTAGCTGTAGCTTTGATATCAGCCTTCACCGAACGCAAGGTACGCAGCGATTTTGCGATGACTGGCGAAATTACGCTACGCGGTAAAATACTACCTGTGGGTGGCATCAAGGAAAAAGTGCTTGCTGCGCGGCGGGCACGCATTAAAAACGTGATTATTCCACGCCAGAATGAACGCGATCTTGAAGAGCTGCCCAAAGCGGTCTTACGGGAGATTCAAATTATTCTGGTGGACAACATGCAGCAGGTTCTGGATGCGGTACTGCTGGATACACCTGAAGAGCGACGATTGGATCGACTGCGCAAAGAACGCGATGAGAAGGATGACAAAGACGAGGAGTGATCGCGCATGGAAATTTCCATAGACGATATCACACAGCATGTCAAAGCCGGGCGCAGTACTACACTCGAGTGGCTGGCGGAAGGCGCATCATTAGATACCATCGCCAGCGTACTTACGGGAATGGCAAATAATCAAGGCGGATTGCTGCTGCTTGGCGTGGTCGGGCCTTCTCCCGCTATCATCGGGGTGAAAGATCAAAACAACGTCGCTGATCGCGTCGTGCAAGCGGCACTGGCGATCGAACCCCGGCTAATCATTCCTTATCCGCAAACAGTGCGCTTCAACGACCGTCCGCTGGTCGTCGCGCATATACCACGTGGCATGCCCCATGTCTACAGCTATGATGGTCGCTTTCTTGTACGGCAGGATACTGAAAACAAGGCACTTGCGCCTCGCGATCTGCGACGCATGTTCATTGAACGTGGCGATCTCAGTTATGAGACTGAAGTAGCTGCGCGTGCCAGCCTCGATGATCTGGATTGGGAGAAGGCGACAGCCTACGCCAGACGATTGGGCGTTGGCAGCGAAGGCAGCATAGAAAATACGCTGCTCCGGCGCGGTTGTTTGAATGAACAATCAGGTCGAATGCGTCCTACCCACGCAGGTTTGCTGCTGTTCGGCAAAGATCCTGGTCGCTTCGTGCGAAGTGCTGAAATAACTGCCGCACGCTTCATGGACGATACAATGACCGACCAGTTCATCAAGCAGGACATCTTCGGCACAATTCCTGACCAGCTAGAACGTGTCGAAGCCTTTTTGCGCGATCATCTACGCAAGGGCGTATCTCTTGGCTACAACATGGCACGCAGCGAACAATATGAAGTACCCCTTGAAGCCGCCCGTGAATTGGTCGTCAATGCCGTTGCCCACCGCGATTACAGCATCGAAGGCGATTGTATTCATCTGAATCTGTATCGAAACCGCATGGAAGTGATCAGTCCCGGCGGCCTACCCGGCCCGATCACGCTGGATAACATGAAAGACGAACGCTTCTCACGCAATCCTGCAATAGTACAAGTGCTCTCAGATATGCACTATATTGAACGGCTAGGCTACGGCGTAAATCGTGTATTCTCTCTAATGCACGAACGAAATTTGCGCGCGCCGCAATTTGAAGACACACCCAGCACATTCAAAGCGGTATTGTTTAACCAATACGAGCCAACCCTCATTGAAATACAGCCTGAAATTCCCTCACTCTCAGAGTTTCATGGAATGTACAAAGGACAGGCTATCAATCCGCGTCAGGAATCAGCATTAGTATTCCTACACACAGGCAATACCCGCATCACAAATAAGGACTTACAGGCACAGTATCCAGATGTTCACGCCGAAACCATTCGCCGTGATTTGGCCGATCTGGTCAACCGCAATGTGCTGCGTAAACTAGGGGAAAAACGGGGTTCGTATTATGTACTAAAGCCTGAATAAGTAGCCTCACCCTGTCCTACATGTTGCCCACGATACAAAGACGAATCGCCTTGGCTGTAGAATGCGAAAACGCTTCATGGTATGCTTTCATGCGCGAAAGTCGCTGGAAACGTATGCATGAACTATCCAAAATTCCGAATGCTAACCCTTGTCGCTCTCTTGATCATTTCAGCGGCTTGCGACAGCTTGAACCCGCCTACGCCAACAATAACCCCTACCGATGTGCCAACGGAAACGCCTTCACCCAGCGATACACCAACGCCATCAGCAACCTTTACGGCAACCGATATCCCTTCCGCTACCTTCACACCGAGCGTGACGCCGACTGAAACGCTGATACCTACGGCGACCAACACACCGTATCCAACTACCAACTTCATCTACGACAATTGGGATTTCGTTTCTGCACCTGCCAACATCGCTTCAACCCTCGCAAATAGCGCGATGCTGGCCTTCATCAACACCAATAATCGCGCTCCATCGGTGAACGCACTCACACCACAACCCGGCAATAACATCTCGACGCTGTATTACATTTCGGCCAATGGCGGTACGCCAATCTCTGTTCTCGAAATGACAGCGCAAACAGGCGATCAAATCTGGATTGCGCCCACAGGTACGGCTATTGCCTATATTCGCTCGGAAAGTAATGCGTCTGTAGACGGCCTATACGTCGTAGATCTCACATTGCCAACGCCGATTCGCGGACGTGTCTTGCCCCTAACTTCATTGGTGCAGCGTGGTATTTTCAGCGAACCATCATGGTCACCGGATGGCTCGCGTTTAGCCCTTACGCTTGACAGTGGATACGATCTCGATGTTTATACAGTCGGGCGGGACGGCGCGCTTCCCACCAATATGACCCAAAGTGGTAGTTTCGATTTTTGGCCCGCATGGTCACCGGATGGTCAATTTCTGTCGTTCGTTAGTGATCGTGCTGTTTGCCAGACGTGGGTTCCCGGCGTGCCCGGCACCTGTGATGGAACCGATACTCCCACCCCGACCGGTGGTTACGTCTATATTCTGGATACGGCTAGTGGACAAGTACAGCAGATTAGCGAACAATGGGTAACTGAACCGCCGACATGGGTAAACCCGCGGCAAATAGCATACGCCAGTGGCGATCCGATTTTCGGCGATCCTGAACGTACTCTGTGGATAGCCGATGTATTCACTGGAGAAACCCGCGAACTCAATCTGTCGCAAAACGATGACCCGATCAAAATTACTGAATCGTGGTCACCTAATGGCAATCAGGTCATCTATCAAGCCGCATCTACCGACACAGCAATTGTTCTAGCAAATCTCGACGGCACGGAAGTGGGTCGCAGCACCGATCTAAACTTCACCCGGTACGGTATGTGGGCAAATTGGTCGCCTGGAGGAGATGCTATTGCCATTGGCGGCATTGGAGGTCAATGTCCATATGGGGTCATTGTAATCAACAGCCGGTTTGGCAGTATCGCGCGCGGCAATCCACCTCCAAGTATGTGCGAACCGCAGTTTTCGCCGAACGGATCTCTGCTGGCATTTACCGGCGTGAATCCTCGCATTGATGGGCGCGTGGATATTTATGTCGCTAATGCCAATGGCTTCGGAGGCGTGAACCTTACGGCGAACTTACGCGGCAACATTCGCCTGTTAGGATGGATTGGCGGGTAGGGAATATCAATCTGCGGCATAATCGCTTTAAATAAGCTGTCTTTTCGCGGGTACACTTAACGCCACAAAGGTGACGAATAATGACTGAACAACTTCACGAAAAAATTGCAGTCGTAACTGGAGCAAGCCGGGGCATTGGACGGGGCATTGCGCTGGAATTAGCATCACGTGGGGCAACCGTTGTAGCCAATTATCAGACAAGCGCCGATGCAGCTAACGCGTTGGTCGCTGAAATTGAATCTTTGGGGGGTAAAGCGTTGGCAGTACAGGCCGATGTCAGCACTGAAGAAGGTGCAAACGGACTGATCAAGGCAGCTGTAGATGCCTATGGGAAAATTGATATTTTAGTGAACAATGCAGGCACGACGCGCGACAACGTGATTATGCTAATGAGCGCAGACGACTTTGATACCGTAATTGATACCAATCTGCGCAGCACATGGCTTTGCTCAAAAGCCGCCGTACGCGCTATGATGCGCAAGCGTTATGGACGAATTATCAACATCACCAGCATCAGCGGCATCATGGGCAACGGTGGGCAGACCAATTACAGCGCCAGCAAAGCCGGTATTATAGGTCTAACCAAGGCACTAGCGCGCGAAGTTTCCTCGCGTAATGTAACCGTAAACGCTGTAGCGCCCGGCTTTGTCCTCACCGATCTCACAGCAAATTTACCTGAAGATATTAAAGCCAAACTAAATGAGAATATTCCTCTTGGACGATGGGGAAGCATCGAAGATGTTGCCAAAGCAACTGCATTTCTTGCGTCAGACGAAGCTAGCTATATCACCGGCCATGTGCTGGTTGTAGACGGCGGGCTGGCGATGTAATTGGGAGTATTTGACATGGAGACCATTTTCTCAAGAATTATCAGTGGCAAAATCCCCGCCGATATTGTTTATCAGGATGACGAGGTCACTGCATTCAAAGACATCAGTCCCATTGCGCCGGTACACATCCTGATTGTGCCAAATAAAGAAATTGCCACCGTAGATGATGTAACGCCCGAAGATGAACAAATGCTGGGTCACATGTTCGTGATCGCCCGTCAGA
>CAZBPB010000227.1:5418-6624 GCA_964493565.1 uncultured Pleurocapsa sp.
TGTCGTGGTGATGCGGGACAGGAGGTATTCCACCTCCACATGCACTTATTGGGCGGGCGTAAGCTCGGGCCAATGCTAGCAAAGCAACACTAAAGATGGGCGCCTAAGCGCCCATCTTACTTTCCCACGCAGGCAGGGAGTCAATCTGAATCAAGGGCATACTGCCGGTTTTGTCAGCACGGCGCACTCTTCGGCCTGACAAAGTGCCAATAGTTAGGCAGCATTTGCAGGTTTCTAACCCCACTTGTGACGATGATCCGGACAGCGAGACTAGGAAAGCGGGGAAATCCCCGAACGATACTGAACGCAATAGCCTCAACTAATTGTCGGCCTCAACTGTGGCTTCCGGTGTTTCTTCAGCAGTTGGGGTAACAGCAGTTTCTAGTTCCTCAGCAGCGGTTTCCGTTGCCTCAGAAGTAACTTCAACCTCAGCTTCTTCGGTAGCTTCTGCAGTAGATTCAGCATCAGGCTCGTCTCGATCTGGTCGATTTAAGTTAGCTATCGAACGATCAATCGCTTCAATCACCAGTGCTGGATCAATTACCACTGCATTATCATCCCCACCGGTTAGCAACACACCGTTGATAACCACCGCAGGGGGCACTGTAAAGCCCTGCATTGCCCGCGCCTGATTGCGCGCGGCGGCAAGTGGCCCGTCTGGCGCTCCGCCAAAACTGCAAGCAGTAAATGCGCCGCGATCCATTCCCAGTGCTTCCGCGCCAGAAAGAATACGCGAGTTAATGAACGCCTGATTGCCAAACTGCTGCCAGTTATAAAGTGTTTCCATATAGGGCCAGAATTGCCCTTGTTCCAACGCGCACATGGCAGCTCGCGCAGCGCCCTGTCCATTTGTAATATCGCCAAACCCATAGAGAGGCACAAAAGTTACGGAGATATCGCCATCACGCGTCCGTGCAATTAGAGGATCGCGCAATTCCTCAATTAACGGCTTGCAGGTTTCACAATCAAAGCTGGAAAATAACAGTACTTGCACCGGCGCATCAGGATTTCCAATTCGCGGATAGCCGTCGCGTGTACGATTTGTAGGAATATCCTCATATCGTGCCATTATCCCTTCGGGCACTGGCGCCTCTACGGTCCGGTTGCCAAGCCAAATACCGAAGAGCGCCAATGCGACAAAAGCAGCGATCACCCCTCCGACGATGAGAAAACCGTTTCGCCGGCTCTCACGCTCACGCTCCTTGC
>CAZBPB010000228.1:0-4716 GCA_964493565.1 uncultured Pleurocapsa sp.
CCCTGATTGATGTACACGATACATTTGTAATTTACGGCGAAGAGGATCACGCCAAAAATCACATCGGCAAAATCAGTATAACTGGTCACCTGACCGTTGATGGTGGTCAGGGTTCTAAAGTTAATAAATAAGGGGAGTATAGCCAGCACATAAGCGATAATTTCCCGGCGCTTAGGGAAACCCTGCATGTCACCTGCAACCATAGTTCAAACCATCCTGTTGAAGCACGAAAACCCGGTATAGATTCAGGCTGCTTTCCAGCAGTGAAAGCAGCCATCGCAGACACTATACTGAATGTCTCCTCTGAAACAAAGTCTTGACTTCCCTCTGAATTTACCCGCTTGAGTTGCTGCTTGTCGTTCGCATACAATAAACAGGCAGTTATTTTCAATGTGCTAACATGACGACACTCACCACCCGCTGGAACACTGCTTCTTTCTCGCTTCCTCAATGGCTGATCCTGAATATCATTGTCTGCGCCGCTTACGTGCTGTCAGGCATCTTTGGCATGAATTACGCGGTGCTGGGCGGCGATACGGTCACCGCTGTATGGCCGCCGTCGGGCATTGCGCTGGCTGCTACCATCATTTTTGGGCCGCGTGTGCTTCCGGCATCCGCTTTAGGTTCGATCATCATCAACTGGCGCTTATTAGGGGTTGCCCCTACGCCGCTGGCGGGATTGACCGTCGCCGTTGTCGTCGGGCTGGGCGTGGCGCTGCAAGTGAGCGTGGGGCGCTATCTTGTCCATCGTTACTGCGCGTCCCCCGGCATTTTCAAAACTACGCGTGGGGTGCTGGTATTCGCGTTCCTGGGGGCGCTGCTGCCCTGCACCATCAATGCCACTATCGGGGCAACCGCGCTCACCCTATCCGGCCTGTCTGACGTATCCGGATACCCGTTGCTGTGGCTTACGTGGTATCTGGGCGACGCGTCCGGCATGTTGATTTTCGCGCCGTTCTTGATCATCTGGCTCACCCAACCCATACATCCTTCCCGCCGTGACGTGATGGAAACCGGGCTGGTCATGCTGGGCTTGCTTGCCGCCACATGGATTACCTTCACCTTTGACCTGCCGATTGCCTTCGTCCTGATCGCCATATTGGGATTGATTGCCTTCCGCTACGGGCGGCACGCGGCCTCCGCCAGCATCGTCTTGACCTCGCTCCTTGCCGTGTATCTGACCGGTCAGGGATCAGGATCGTTTGCCCGTCCCGATCTGAATGAGTCGGTGCTGCTGCTGGAAGCCTTCATCGCTACCACCACCATCCCTGTGCTGCTGCTTGCTGCCGCCATCTACGAGCGCGAAACCATTGCCGCCAGCCTTGAAGAAGCCAACCGCACGCTGGAAGCCAAAGTGCTGGAACGTACCCGGCAGTTGAGCGAAGCATTGGAAGATGCCGAAAGCGCCAACCGTACCAAAGCCCTGTATATCGCTTACATGGCGCATGAATTTCGCACCCCGCTGACCGCGATTGCCGGTTACAGCGATCTGCTGGCAGAGGGCGCTTATGGCGATATGCTGGAGTCGCAAACCGCCGCCGCCAATCGCATCACCGAAAGCGCCCAGCGCCTGCACCGCTTGATCTCCAGCACGATTGATCTGGCGCGCACCGAAGTCGGCGCTATCAAACTGAATTTCGTCACCCTGAAGCCGCGTGTATTCGTAGAAGAAATCGTGACCGAGTTGGAGAGCATCGCCCGTTTGAAGGGGCTGGTATTTCGCGCGCAGTTTAAGGCCGGCCTGCCGGAATTAGTGCAAGCCGATACCCTGCGCTTACAGCAAGTAGCCATCAATCTGGTGGGCAACGCGCTCAAATTCACCGAGCATGGCGAAGTGGTGATCGAAGCTGGCGGGGATGGCGTGGGCAAATGGTATTTTCAGGTGTCAGATACCGGGCCGGGCATCCCCGAAAATCTGCTGCCGACGCTGTTCGAAAATTTCCGGCAAGTACATTCATCACCAGCCATGACCGCGGAAGGAAGCGGCCTGGGGCTAGCTATCAGCCGCCAATTAGTCATACTTATGGGCGGCACCATTCATGTAGAATCCCCACCCGGCAAAGGAGCAATCTTTACAGTTACTCTGCCAGTAGGTGAAAGTTCTGAGGAGAATAAATGAAGAGCGAACTCGATTCCCTGATGGCGAAGCGCGGTCTGGACGCGCTGATCATCTGGATTGATGAAATTTACAGCCCGCCGCTGAATTACCTGACCAATGGCGCTCATATCACGCAAGGAGTGCTGGTCAAAAAGCAGGGAGCCGCCCCGGTTGTTTACGTCAGCCCGATGGAAGTTGAAGAAGCCGCAAAAAGCGGGCTGGAAGTAAACAAGTATCACGGCCCGGAGCTTTACGAGTTATACAAAACTATGTCAACCAGCCGGGCCAATGCTGCCCGTTGGGTGCAAATTCTGACGGTATGCGGCGTGGAAAGCGGTACGGTTGGCATTTATGGCATGGGCGATTTCGCCTACATTCTGGGGCGCATTGAAGAACTGAAGGCCGCGCAGCCCGCTATCAATTTCATTGGCGAACCAGACATGAACCGCGGGCTGTTCAAAGAAGCCTACGAAACCAAAGATGCCGATGAACTGCTGCGTATGAAATCAGTTGCCGCCCGCACTGATCAGGCATTGGAAGCGACGTGGAATTACATCGCCTCGCATCATGTTCAGGATGGCCGGGTGGTGGATGATGCTGGCAGCCCGCTGACCATTGGCGCGGTCAAGCGTTTCGTGCGCCGAACGCTGCTTGATTATGACCTTGAAGATACCGGCATGATCTTCGCGCAGGGGCGAGATGCCGGTTTTCCCCACAGTCGGGGCGAAGCCGATACCGAACTACGCCCCGGCCAGAGCATCGTATTCGACCTATTCCCGCAGGAAATCGGCGGCGGCTATTTCCACGATGTGACCCGCACATGGTCGCTGGGCTATGCCACGCCAGAGGTAGAAGCAGCCTACCGGCAGGTGATGGAAGCCTACGATCTTTCGGTAGAACTGGTGCGCGCTGGTATGCCCGCAAAAGACGTACAGATCGCGGTGATGGACTATTTTGAGGCCAATGGACACGCGACTTTACGCAGCAGCCCCGGTACGCAGGAAGGTTACGTCCACAGTCTCGGTCATGGCCTTGGCCTGAACATTCACGAAGCGCCGGGTATGAGCCACGTTTCATCAGATACGCTGCGCGTCGGCAACGTGATTTCCATTGAGCCGGGGTTGTATTATCCAGATCGTGGCTTTGGCGTGCGCGTGGAAGACACCTGCTATATTGGCGACGATGGGCAGGTAACCCCGCTCACCGGCTTCCGCAAAGACCTTGTGCTGCCGTTGAAAGGTTAAAGTATCCTCGCTGCTCCGTCCCCTCTCCATTACGCTGGATGCGGGGATGGATGCGGGCTATACTGCAAAAACTCTCAGGGTATTGCTATACTGCTACCCGATATTTTCGAGAACCCTTTCATGAACCATGATCGTTCCGCGCGTGTATGCATCATCGGCGCGGGTCCCTCTGGCATCACTGCCGCCAAAAACTGCCTGCAAGCTGGCCTGACCAATATCGTCGTCTATGAGCGCCAGAGCGATATCGGCGGCAACTGGCTGTTTTCGCCACAGCTTAGCCATTCCAGCGTCTATGAAACCACGCACATCATCAGCAGCAAACGGCTGTCGCAGTACGACGATTTCCCGATGCCGGATCACTATCCCGATTACCCTTCGCACAAACAGCTTCTGGCGTATTTTCAGGATTACGCCCGTCACTTCGGCATCATCCCCTATATCCGCTTCAACGCCAGCGTCCGCAAAGCCGAAAAGAATGCCGATCAAAGCTGGTCAATCGTGCTGGAGGATGGCACGCTTGAGCAGTTCGATTACCTGATCGTCGCCAACGGGCATCACTGGGATCCGCGCTATCCGGAATACCCCGGCACTTTCAACGGCGAATTTTTACACGGGCATCAGTACAAAACCGCCGCGCCCTTTCGCGATAAACGGGTATTGGTGATCGGCGGCGGCAATTCTGCCTGCGATATCGCCGTCGAAACTGCGCGTGTGTCTGCGTTCACCGCCATCAGTATGCGGCGTGGCTATTACATCTCGCCCAAGTTTATCTTCGGGCAGCCCACCGATATCAGCGCGGCGCGTTTCGAATGGCTTCCCCGCTGGCTGTACCGGCATGCTGTGCGCCTCGGCCTATGGATCAATGTGGGCGATTACGCCAATTACGGTCTTGAACGCCCTAAACACGGCATCTTGCAAGCCCATCTGACCGTGAACAGCGAGCTTTTATATTACTTGCGGCATGGTAAAGTGCATCCCCGCCGCGATATTGACCATTTTGAAGATCAAACTATCGTCTTCAAAGACGGCATCCGTGAAGAATATGATGTGGTCATAGCCGCAACCGGATTCAAAATCAGCTTCCCTTTTTTCGATGATTCCCTGCTGAATTATGAAGATGGTGAGCCGATTCCCCTGTACCACCTGATGATGCACCCCGATCACCCGTCCCTGTTCATCATCGGGCTGGTACAGCCGTTGGGCTGCATCTGGCCGTTGAGCGATCTTCAAGCGAAAATTGCCGCAAACGCCATCATCGGTACATACACCCCGCCCACCAACATGCGCGAGCAGATCGCGCAGGACAATGCCCGCCGCAGCGCCCAATTCATCCGCGCCAAACGCCATAACCTCGAAGTCGAATATTTCCCCTAT
>CAZBPB010000228.1:4726-6603 GCA_964493565.1 uncultured Pleurocapsa sp.
CGCGAAATTCCCGCCAACGCGCCTACATGGAATGATGCCTTAGCGCAGCCAAACCGCTAAGCCAATTCGCAGGTTGACCATCGTTCAACTATTTTTTAACATTCTACAATTCATCAAAACTAAACCACTGCCCGCTGTTCGCAGTATTAGTTTTCACAACCCGTATGTTGTTGACATGTCTTGAATAGACCTGTGAAAGGAAAAACATTTTGTTGACCGGACTACCTTCTGATATCCATGAATTTATGGAATGGCCGTGGGAAAAGATCGAGCCGTACTATCAAGACCTCGCAGCCCGCGAACTGACCGCTGAAAACGTGGTTGAATGGCTCAAAGATTGGGCTGTTATTGCCGCTCATTTTTCCGAAACCTACTCTCGCCGCAGTGTCGCCACCACGCTGGACACCACCGATGAAGTGGCGGAAGCCAAATACAACGCTTTTATCGAAAACATCATGCCGCCAGCCATGATCGCCGAACAGCGGTTGAAAGAAAAACTGCTGGCGACAGGCTTACAGCCGGAAGGCTACGAAATCCCCCTGCGCAACTTGGGGGCTGACGCCGAAATCTTCCGCGAAGAGAACGTCCCGCTGATGACCGAAGAACAGAAACTTGGTCAGGAATACGACAAAATTGCCGGCGCGCAAACGGTGCAGTGGCGCGGCGAAGAGAAAACTCTCTCGCAACTGCTGCCCTTCCGTCTGGATCAGGATCGCTCGGTACGTGAAGCCGCCTGGCGCGCAGCCATGGAACGCACTTTGCAAGATCGTTCTGCCCTCAACGATCTGTGGACGCGTTTCCTGAAGCTGCGCCTGCAAATGGCGGAAAATGCCGGCATGGACTACCGCACCATGAACTGGAAGAGCAAGTATCGCTTTGATTACACACCGGAAGACTGCTACAGCTTCCACAAAGCAATTGAAGAAGCGGTTGTGCCTGCCGCAGCCCGTATTTACGAGAAGCGCCGCGAAATGCTAGGCGTGGACAGCCTGCGCCCGTGGGACAGTGAACACCAGATTCACGTAGATCCCACCGGCAAGCCTGCGCTCAAGCCGTTTGAAGACGTTAGCCAGATGATCAGCACCAGCAGCGGCATCTTCCACAGGGTAGATGAGCGGCTCGGTGACGATTTCGACATCATGATGGAAGAGCGCCTGCTCGATCTGGACAATCGCAAGGGTAAAGCCCCTGGCGGTTACTGCACCTCTTTTGAGGTCAGCGAGCGCCCGTTCATCTTCCAGAACGCCGTTGGTATTCACGACGATGTGCAAACCCTGCTGCACGAAGGCGGTCACGCTTTCCATGTCTTCGAAATGTGCCAGAATCTGGAAGCCTACCGCCGGGGGCAGCCGCCGATTGAGTTCTGCGAAGTCGCCTCAATGAGCATGGAGCTATTAGCCGCCCCGTATCTGGCAAAAAGTGAAGGCGGCTTCTATTCAGCAGCCGATACCGCCCGCGCCCGCATCGAGCATCTCGAAGGCGTGGTCACTTTCTGGCCGTATATGGCGGTGGTGGATGCCTTCCAGCAGTGGGTATATACCCATCCTGACGCCGCCATGAATACCGATAACTGCGATGAAGAATGGTCGAATTTGTGGGATCGCTTCATGGTTGGCATTGACTATTCAGGGCTGGAAGCTATCAAGGCCACCGGCTGGCATCGCAAACTGCACATCTTCCAGATTCCCTTCTACTACGTGGAATACGGCATCGCTCAGCTTGGCGCGGTACAGGTATATGGCAATTCGCTCAAGGATCAGGCCGGTGCCGTCGCCAACTACCGCAAAGCGCTGGCATTGGGCGGCACGGCTGGACTACCCGATCTGTTCGCCGCCGCCGGGGCAAAATTCGCGCTGGATACCCCCACGCTCGCGAAT
>CAZBPB010000229.1:0-6586 GCA_964493565.1 uncultured Pleurocapsa sp.
CGCCAGAATCACTTGGCGAAATGGAGCGTGTAAATGGTGTTGCTTATTCTGCCATCCGGCGCTATGGGCTGGCGATGCTAGAGGCCATTGAACGCGGCAAAAGCGCCCGCGTTCCTTCCCCGCCCCGCCCTGAACCACCGACTGATCCCGTCGTTGTGGAATGCTACACCGCGCTGCGCGAATGGCGCAAAGTCAGGGGATTAGAACGCGGCGTAGAGTCCGATGTGATTGTCTCGCGTGAAACGTTGTGGGCTTTAGCCGAACGCCGACCCAGATCGCTTGAGGAAATGCGCTCTATTCGCGGCTTAGGAGAATGGCGTTTAGCGCAGTATGGCGAGGAGATTCTGGAGGTGACCAAACGCTATCGGGGAAAAACGATCTAGCTGTATCCGGCATAAGAGATGTTACAGGAATCAAAAACGGGCACGATGTTGCGTGCCCGTCTTGTCAGCGCTTACGTCATCAGAAATTATCGAACTTCCTCAAAGTACAGGTCACCATCGAAACGCGGCCCATACATCCGAAGCTGCGCCAGTATGCCGGTTATGGCTAACGCCCCTATCACGATGATCTGAATAATAGTCGTGAACCAGCCGCTGGGGTCTTGCAGGAACGACAGGAATGGCAGGATCAACACGATTCCGTGAACTATTGCCCCTGCGCCAGCAAGTGCCATAATGATCACAACCATCAGGTCTTTCAGCATGAGCGCTAGCACCAGGCCTATTATTAACCCGATAACCGCGAAGGTGATAGCGATGACACCACTGGTGTTCAAGCCAAGCGCACCCGCCAGGCTGATTCCAGCCGACGCGCCAAATACAGCGCCTGCCAGCACGATACTAATGCTCCAAAGGAAGTAAGCAAGCAAGCCAACCACCAGAGAAACGGCGATGCCCAGCAACACTGCAAGGAACCACTGACTTTCCCAGGTATCAATGATCAGCGCATGACCAATCTGGTAGCCGAGAATAAACCCCCCGATGACCAGCGCGATGCGCCAGACGCCGTAACCTGCATAACAGCAGATAAGACCAATAACGATAGCAGCAATGCCTAGAATCAGATTCTGAATGAACATGTATTCCTTCCTCCTTGTACGTGCAGATTATTCCCCGCGCAGTGCGATAATAACCAACAATGATTCCTGTACACAAAATTTGTAGAGAAGCTGAAGCGGCTGGCAATAAAAAGTCGGCGCACACAAATTATTGGCAGCTTATAGCTACTTACGACAATTTGAACCCTCAGCTTGGCGAACGGTTACGCATCATGGATAAACTTACCCGAAAGCAGATCGGAATAACTTATAGCAGGCAGCCATGTTCATGCGCCTCAAGTGAAAGATACAAATCATGACTTCTAACAAATTGCAGGATGCGCGGCGTCGCTGGCGTGAAAATGTGCTCAACAAAGTGACAGCAAAGGCCGCCGAGCGAAGGGCAAGCTTTGCAACCTCGTCAGGTATTCCGCTGGATGCCATCTTTATGCCAGACGATGCGCCTTCCAGCCAGCCTGAAGGTTATGAGCAGGCACTCGGTTTCCCCGGCGAATACCCGTTCACACGCGGCATACAGCCCGCCATGTACCGCAGCCGTTTCTGGACAATGCGCCAGTATGCCGGGTACGCCACTGCCGAAGAATCGAATGCTCGCTACCGCTATTTGCTGGAACAGGGGCAAAGCGGCCTCTCCGTCGCTTTCGATTTGCCCACACAAATTGGCTATGACGCTGATGATCCAATGGCGTTGGGTGAAGTGGGCAAAGTTGGCGTCAGCATTAGCAGTATTCGCGATATGGAGCAGCTTTTTGCTGGTATCCCACTGGATAAAGTGTCCACCAGTATGACTATCAATGCCCCTGCTGCGGTTTTGCTAGCCATGTATATCGTGGTGGGCAAGCGGCAAGGGGCAAATGAACGTCTGCTGCGCGGTACCATTCAGAACGACATTTTGAAGGAGTATATTGCGCGTGGCACCTATATTTTCCCGCCCAGACCCTCCATGCGGCTGATCACCGATATATTCGCTTACTGTAAAGAACAGGTGCCAAGTTGGAA
The DNA here is from genome assembly GCA_964493565.1 of uncultured Pleurocapsa sp. Lineage (GTDB taxonomy): Bacteria > Chloroflexota > Anaerolineae > Aggregatilineales > Phototrophicaceae > Flexifilum. Next base: position 2,060 of record CAZBPB010000229.1, read on the forward strand.
TACGATTAGCATCAGTGGCTATCACATCCGCGAGGCAGGCAGCACCGCCGTTCAGGAAGTAGCCTTCACGCTGGCAAACGGCATCGCCTATGTGCAGGCAGCAATAGACGCCGGGCTTGATGTTGATGATGCTCATAATCAGTTTCTTGAAGAAGTTGCTAAATTCCGCGCCGCCCGGCGGTTGTGGGCGCAAATTATGCGCGAACGTTTCGGCGCAAAAAACCCGGATAGCTGGAAACTGCGTTTTCACACCCAGACCGGCGGCAGCACCCTCACAGCCCAGCAGCCGATGAACAACATTGTGCGCGTGTCGCTGCAAGCGATGGCGGCAGTATTGGGCGGCACCCAGTCGCTGCACACTAACAGCATGGATGAAGCCCTGGCGCTCCCTACTGAAAGCGCGGTACAGGTTGCCTTACGTACGCAGCAAATTATTGCCCATGAAACCGGCGTGGTGGATGCAGTTGATCCGCTGGCAGGCAGCTATGCCATTGAATACTTAACTGACGAGATTGCGAACCGCGCTGCCGGGAAAATTGCAGATATTGATGCGTTAGGCGGAGCATTAGCCGCGATTGAGGCTGGTTATATTCAGGCAGAAATTCAACAGGCAGCTTACGAATATCAACGTGCTGTGGAAAGCGGCGATCAGGTGATTGTGGGGATGAACAAATTCACCACCAATGAACCGCAGCCCGAAGATTTGCTGCGTGTGAACCCGGCGATTGAAGCCGCACAGCGTCAACAGCTTGCTCAGTTACGGGCAGCCCGCGATAACACACGGGTAGCTGAATTACGCGCCAAACTTGAAGCTGCCGCAATCAATGGCGAAAACCTGATGCCGGTGATTATCGAGTGCGTAGATAATGATGTGACGTTGGGCGAAATTTGTCATACGCTGCGTGCTGTGTTTGGCGAATATCAGCAGCATGTAACGGTGTAAACCCGATGAATTCACAAAAACACCATCGAGGAACAATTCTCAGCATCGCCAGTACTGGCAGCATTTTGAGCGTTGGCAGTGCTGGCAGCATCCTGAGCATCGGAAGTACAGGAAGCATTTTAAGTATTGGCAGCGTTGGCAGTATTCTTTCGGCCTTCAGCACGCTTAGTTTCTTCAGCGTTGGCAGCCTACTCTCAATATTCAGCATTTTTAGCGTGCTAAGCGCGTATGGTTTCGCCCGCTTTCGCAAACCGGGGAAAAGCCCGCCCCATCACAGTAAAAAAGATAAACTTCATCTTCCCGAATCGCGAAGCTGAAATACTGAGCCGGCAATCGTTAGCCCCAGCCACGCCACTAAGGCTATGGCTGTACCTGTTATTTCTCCCGGAAAAGCAATCCGGCTTGCCAGCGGGATCATGCCCACTCCGGCAAATAAGGCGCCGGCACCGGCTGCTGCCGCTGCTATCACTTCAACACGCCCGCCAAAACGCACCGCTAGCAGCATAATCGCTGCGGCAGTCATCATGACAACAAGCAGAAGCACTCCGATATGACTCGCGCCTGAATAACCCGCAGCCTGAATCAGCTTAACGCCTACCAAACCGCCACAGAGAAAGGGCAGCAAGCGCGGCGTCAATTCAGTATTGATAACGCTCAAAACTCCCGCGGCAATACCGCTTATAGTACCCGCAGCCAGCATCACAATAATCGCGCGATCCAGCGTGCCAACGATCAGCCACGCCAGCAGGAACGCAGCGACAATGCGCGAAGTCGTCAGGTTTCTGCGACTGTAAAAGCACAGCCATGTTGCTGGCACCACCGTGATCAGTGCCAGCAATAATGTTTGAATGTTGAGAAATGCCATTACGCCGGTTGCTTAATCGCCTGGCGCAGCGGCAACCGCAAGCGGAATATCAAAGCTGAAGGTTGTACCGATTCCAAGCTCACTTTGCACCACCACCTCGCCGCCGTGCTGGTGGATAATACCGCGTGTGATAGCCATACCTAAGCCAGTGCCTGGTTGTTCCTGCGCAAGCGGGTTGTCGCTGCGGAAATACGGTGTGAACAATCTGGATAAGTCTTCCTGACTCATGCCGATGCCAGTATCGGTCACACTGACCACTATCCTCTGCGATTGTCCGTCCTGTTTCGCGCTCAGGGTAATTGTGCCCTCTTGCGGTGTGTATTTGTTGGCGTTGCTCAACAGGTTGGTCAACACCTGAATCATACGGCCTTCGTCCGCCAGCATTGGCGGGAGATCTTCCGGGATTTCCAGCACCAGTTTCTGATTCTTCGAATTGAGCTGGTTTTGAATGGGGCGAACTGTTTCTTCTACTAGATAGTGGAAGTCAATCGGTGACACCGCGATACGCATATTGTTGGTTTGCAGCTTGGTTACGTCGTTCAAGTCGCTCACCAACGTATTCATGCGCTCGGCATTGTTGCGAATGGTACCGACGAAATTCCGCTGTTGGTCGTTCAATCCGCCCATCTGCCCGCCTAACAGGAAATCGGAGAAACCGCGAATAGAGGTAAGCGGATTCTTCAATTCGTGCGCCACAAAAGACACAAATTCACTCTTGCTGGCATTGGCCAGTTCCAACTCGTTATACAGGCGCGAGTTGGCAATAGCGATACTGGCGTGTTCAGCAAGACGCTGTAAGAACGGCATATCCGCCAGACGCAAGCGCGGCTCATGATTGGTTTCCAGTATCAACAAGGCGTTGATAGTGCCGCCCGAAAGCATCGGAATAGTCACCTGACTGAGCGCGCCGCGCAAGCTGGGGATGTAGTCACGATCCATGCTCACGTCATAAACCAGTTCGGGCTGCTTGCTGCGCATCACGCGCGAAACCACACCGCGATCTAGCGGGAAGCGATTACCTTCCGCGCCTTCAGGTCGGTCACTATCTTCATAGCCTTCGCTGTAAATAACCTGCAGCATCGGTGGTTCGCCTGTAATCACACCGATTAAGCCGCTGGTGGCAGTGCTGTTTTCCAGCGCCCATTCTACGGTAATGCGCGCTACTTTGGTCAGATCGAGCGAACGGTTCAATTCAACGTCAATTCGTTCCAGCGTTTCCAATTCGGAAACGCGCATGCTCAACTGCTGGTCAGTCAACTGGAACAGACGCGCATTTTCAATCGCCACCGCCGCCTGACCGGCAAACGTGTTCAAGAGTTCAGCATCGTCGCGGTCAAAGCCAACACCACGTTTGTTCAGAACTTCCAGTACGCCGGTAACATTGTTCTGGCTGACCAGCGGCACAGCGATCACACTTCGCGTCTGGAACGGGCCTTTGCCTAATTCCCCTGCCCAACGTGGATCACTCATCACATCAGAGACGATCACCGGTGTACCGGAACTGGCAACCTCGCCAACCAGTCCTTTTCCGGCTGCCACACGCACACCAATAATGTCGCTGCCTGAACCGCCAATGGCTACACGAAATACCAGATCGCCAGAGCCATCATCAGCAGTCAGCAGCAGCGATCCCGCCTCAGCATCCAGAATGTCGGTAGCGTTGGCGGTAATCAACTGCAGTAGTTCTTCAAGGTTGACTTCTGAAGCCACTAACTGACGGCTGACATCGTTCAGCACCGAAAGCTGGCGTGCACGCACGTTCGTTTCACGGAACAGGCGAGCGCGCTCAATCGAAGCTGCCGCCAATGCCGCGATGTCGTTGAAAATCTTAAGCTGTTCATCAGTGTACTGGCGGTTCGGCTGTGATGTTCCGGCTGCAATCGCCCCCAGCACCTCAGAACCTGCCACCAACGGCACCGCCATCCAGCCGCGTAGTGTGCTGTCCTCAAACGCGTCCAGCCCGCGCGATTGTACCTCCCGCGTGAAATTGGGAATACGCAGCGATTGACCGGTTCGTATCACTTCGCTGTATAGATCGCGTCCCATCGGCCAGCGCGTCTCTTCACGCTCGCGATAGCGCTCCTCGTCTTCGAGGAAAAAGGCGTAGGACAGGTCGTTTGTGCGCAGGTCTTTCAGCACAATATAGAAATGGCTGGTCTCGATCAGCTTATCGGACTGTGTGCTGATCAGTTCCAGCAAATCATCAAATTCCAGCGTGAAGTTGACCGCCTGCGAAACCTGCCCCAATACGTCCAGTTCGCGCACGCGGCGTTCTAGCGAAGCTACGACTTGAGCGCGTTCAACCGAGATGCTCATTTGCGCGATCAGGTTTTCAATGTAGCGTAGTTCCTCAAACGCATACCGCCCTGTATTGGATTGTGGCGCGCCGATCACCGCAAAACCATTCAAGCCGCCTGAACCACGGAAACCCGCTATCACCAACGCCTTCAGAATATGTAAGCGCGCGCGTTCAGCCAGCGCCGGCGCATCCCACGGCTTTCCCGGTTCAAGATAGATCAACGGCTGTGCGCCATCCCGCAGCGCCACTATCAGCGGGCTGTCTTTAGTGAAGCGAATATCTGTGCCGGGTTTGCCAGTACAAACATAATCACCGGTTTGAATATCAGGGTAGAACACGAAGGTGTAATCCGGCTGCAATCCCTCGTCCAATGCAGCTTTATAGGCAACGTTCACCGTTTCCAGATCACTGGCGCTGGAA